>NZ_JAOQJK010000011.1 GCF_025567045.1 Barnesiella propionica
TTAATTAGTGGAGAGCCGGATACAGGGAGACTTGTAAGTCCGGTTCGGAGGCGAGTACTCGGAAACCTACCATAGAAATATGACAAGGCGCTGGGTGCTTAGCCTACACGTACACGACTGAGGAAAGCGAAAAAATGGAACTGTTCGCTCTTGCCGAGAAGCTGGACGGCAACCTTGAACTGGCTATCAAGCGGCTTGCAGAAAGCAAAAGAAATCCCCAATCATCAACAACTTAAAAATTAGGAACATGAAATGGATTGACAATCTGATATACACGCTATTGTCCGCCTGCCTGCTGGCGGGCTGCGAGGACAGCGGAAGCAAGGAGCTGGAAAGGATGCAGGGCTATTGGGTACACGTCAGGGGACACCCGGCTTTCACACTCTCGGAAACGGGCGGCAGATACACCGTCACCCGGAAAGCGAATGTCAGGGGCAGAATACTGGAAACGGCTTACCCGGTAACAGAACGGAACGGCTGCCTGTTCATCGAAACGGGCTTCCGCATACAGTTCACCTATGACAAAAAGACCGACCGGATAACGCTCATGCCCGGCGGCGAATACAAACGAGTTACAAACCCTGAAAACAAAAGATAATGAAAAGAACAATTCTCCTTATGGCGGTGTGCCTTTGCTTCATCGGCAAGGCATCCGCACAGTGGGTGGTGTCAGACCCCGGCAACTTGGCGCAGGGCATCATCAACACCACCAAGCAGATAGTGCAGACTTCCACCACTGCCAAGAACACGCTGGACGGCTTCATGGAAGCGCAGAAGATTTTCCAGCAGGGTAAAAAATATTACGATGCGCTCAAAGCGGTACACGATGTTGTCAAGGGCGGCATCAAGGTGAAGAAGTCCATTGAGTTGGTGGCGGAAATATCCGAAATCTACGTGCGAAACTATCAGAACATGCTGGCAGACCCGAACTACACGCCGGATGAACTCACCGCCATTTCAGCCGGGTACGCAAAGCTGCTCTCCGAAAGTGCGGACGTGTTGCAGGACTTGAAGAATGTAGTGAACGTGACGGGCATGTCGCTGACGGATGCCGAAAGACTGGCGGTAATCAACAACGCCTATAAAAGCCTGCTCAACTACCGCAACCTCGTGAACTACTACACCCGAAAGAACATATCCGTGTCCTACCTGCGGGCGAAGAAGAAGAACGACACCGACCGGGTGCTGGCTCTCTACGGCTCGGCGGATGAACGCTACTGGTAACATATAAATCGGTATGCCTATGTTATTAGCAGCGGTGGATTTTGACAACCTGCACCAAGTGTTGCGGGTGCTGTACGATGAAATGATGCCCTTGTGCAGCAACATGACGGGGGTAGCCAAAGGGATAGCCGGGCTGGGAGCTTTGTTCTATGTAGCCGCCAAAGTGTGGCAGTCGCTCGCACGTGCCGAACCCATAGACGTGTACCCGCTCCTGCGTCCCTTTGCGCTGGGGCTGTGCATCATGTTTTTTCCAACTTTCGTACTGGGGACTATCAACACGGTATTGTCGCCAGTGGTGAAAGGGTGCAACCAGCTTATGGAAACGCAGACTTTCGACATGAACGAGTACCGGGCGCAGAAAGACCGACTGGAATATGAAGCCCTGATGCGAAGCCCCGAAACGGCTTACCTCGCATCGGACGAGGAATTTGACCGACAACTGGAAGAACTGGGCTGGTCGCCCTCCGACATGGTGACCATGACGGGCATGTACATGGACAGGACGGCTTATAATATAAAGAAGTCCGTCCGGGACTGGTTCAGGGAGTTATTGGAAATGCTCTTTCAGGCGGCGGGGCTGATTATAGACACGCTGCGCACGTTCTTCCTAATCGTGTTAAGCATACTGGGTCCGCTGGCGTTTGCGATTTCCGTCTATGACGGTTTCCAAAGCACGCTGACCCGGTGGATTTCACGCTATATCTCCATTTACCTGTGGCTGCCCGTGTCGGACTTGTTCAGCAGCGTGCTGGCACGCATACAAACCCTGATGCTCCAAAAAGACATCGAGCAGCTTTCAGACCCGGATTTCATCCCGGACGGGAGCAGCACCGTGTATATAATCTTTATGATTATCGGCATCGTGGGCTACTTCACCATTCCAACGGTGGCAAGCTGGATAGTGTCGGCTGGCGGTACGTCTGCCTATAACCGCAACGTGGCACGGGCTGGGTCAATCGCCGGGGCTGCGGTCGGTGCGGCAAGCGGGAAAGTAACCGGGAAACTACTCAAATAACCAACATCAATATTTAGTATATGGAATTTAAGTCATTAACGAACATCGAAACGAGTTTCCGGCAAATCCGGCTCTTTGCGCTGGTATTCATCTGCCTGTGCGCACTGGTGACGGGCTTTGCCGTGTGGAACTCGTACAGCTTCGCCGAGAAGCAGCGGCAGAAGATATACGTCCTCGACAACGGCAAAAGCCTGATGCTGGCACTCTCGCAGGACATGGCACAGAACAGACCCGTGGAAGCGAAGTCGCACGTGCGGCGTTTCCACGAACTTTTCTTCACCTTATCACCCGAAAAGGGGGCTATCGAAAGCAACATCAAACGCTCGTTGTTTCTCGCCGACAAGACCGCTTTCAACTATTACAAGGACTTGGCGGAAAAGGGCTACTACAACCGGGTGATTTCCGGAAACGTCACGCAGACGGTGGAGATTGACAGCGTGAAGTGCGACTTCGACCAGTACCCCTACAAGGTGAACACGTATGCCCGCCAGTTGATTGTCCGGGAAAGCAGCCTGACGGTGCGAAGCCTTGTCACCTCGTGCCGGTTGCTTAACGCAACACGGAGCGACAACAACCCGCACGGCTTCATCATCGAAGCGTTCACCATTACCGAGAACAAGGATTTGCAGACCATTAAAAGATAGCCTTATGGAAAGAAAACGAAATTACATCGAAAAGGTGCAGGACTGGGCAGACGACCGCCTGCGCCGAATGTGCGGACGGATTACGCCGGGCAAAAGGCTGGCGGTTATCCTCCTGATGTTCTTCTTTTTCGGCGGCTTGTCTATCTACATCACCGTTTCATCAATCTACAATATCGGGAAACGGGACGGGCAAAGGCTGCAAATAGAACACATCAGACAACTGCCGTTGCACGGCAATGACACAACCAAAAGTATCAACCCGTTAAACAGACCGCAATATGGAAGACGTACAGAAGAATGAGAACGGCACGACCGCACAGCAGGCGGACGGGAAGCCGAAAAAGGAAAATAAGCCCAAACGGGAACTTACCCCGCAGCAGGTGCAGCAGCGCAGGAAAATGATAGTCTTCCCGCTGATGTTCCTTGCCTTTGCAGGGTGCATGTACCTGATATTCGCACCCTCCGGCAAAGAGGACGTGAATGTGGAAAGCGTGGGCGGCTTCAATGCCGACATACCCCTGCCCGCAGAGGACGGGATTATAGCCGACAAGCAAAAGGCTTACGAGCAGGCGGTGACAAGCCGCAAACAGCAGGACAAGATACAATCCTTGCAGGACTTCGGTTTCACGCTGGATGATGATACGGAAGAACCACAAGAGGAAATCAACCTGCTGCCGGAAGAAGATCCGAAGCCACAAAGGGGCGGCGGTGCTTCTTCAAGGGCGGCTTACCGGGACATCAACCGCCAGTTAAGCACGTTCTACGAAACGCCCCCTGTGGACGAGGAAAAAGAGGAATTGAAACGGCAGGTGGCGGAACTGACCGACCGACTGAAACAGCAGCAGAACGCCACGCCTACGGCTGACGACCAAATGGCACTCTTGGAAAAGTCCTACGAGCTGGCGGCAAAGTATATGAACGGGCAGGACGGACAAAGGGGACAGATTGCCCAAATACCGACAGCCGGGCAGAACGGCGGCGGTATCGGCACTCCGGCTATTCCGGTGCAGGCTATCCGGGAAACGACCGTTTCGGGATTGCAGCAGCCCATGAGCGATGCCGACTTCATCCGGGCTTACAGCCAGCCACGAAACTACGGCTTCAACACGGCGGTAGGCACGGGGTACGCTATGGGAAAGAACACGGTAGCCGCCTGCATACACCAAGACCAAACGCTGGTGGACGGGCAGGCGGTGAAACTCCGGTTGCTCGAACCCATGCAGGCGGGAAATATCGTTGTGCCGAAGAATACCCTTGTGGCGGGAACGGCAAAGGTGCAGGGCGAACGGCTCGACATACTGGTGTCCTCGATTGAGTACGCTGGCAACATCATCCCGGTGGAACTCGCCGTGTTCGACACGGACGGGCAAAAGGGGCTTTCCGTCCCGTCCTCTATGGAGCAGGAAGCGTTCAACGAAGCTATGGCGAATATCGGAAGCGGGCTGGGTACAAGCATTTCCTTTGCCCAAAGTGCCGGGCAGCAGGTGGCTATGGACGTGACAAGGGGATTGCTGCAAGGAACGTCCGGCTACCTCGCCAAGAAGTTCCGAACCGTGAAAGTGAAGCTGAAAGCAGGCTATAAAGTCATGCTGTATGCCAAACAACAATAACCATTTTATCAACCGTTAAAATTTCAATTAGCAATGAAACAGATTTTTGGATTGTTCGCCCTCTTGCTGGGCGTGTGTGCGGCAAACGCACAAACCGCTGACACCGTGAAGTATGCGGCTGGCAACGACTTGTACCGGGGGATTACCCGGAAACTCCCGTACCGCCAAATGGTTACGCCCTACGGCGTGGAAGTGACCTTTGCCAAGACGGTGCATATCATCTTCCCCGCCGCCGTCCGCTATGTCGATTTGGGAAGCAACCACATCATAGCGGGCAAGGCGGACGGTGCGGAGAACGTAATCAGGGTGAAAGCCACGACAGAGGGCTTTCCGGGAGAAACGAACTTCTCCGTTATCTGCGAGGACGGCAGTTTCTTTTCGTTCAACGCCAAGTACGCCCGTGAACCGGAAATGCTCAACATCGAAATGAAGGACTTCTTGGAGAATGAAGATACGTCCGACTTCTCACATACCCGGATGAACATCCATTTCCGGGAACTGGCGGGTGAAAGCCCGCTATTAGTGAAGCTGATAATGCAGAGCATCTACAAGAACAATGACCGGAAAGTGCGCCACTTGGGTAGCAAGCGTTTCGGCATACAGTTCTTAATCAAGGGGATTTACACCTATAACGGGATGCTCTACGTGCACACGCAGACAAAGAACAGTTCCAACGTGCCTTTCGACACGGACTTCATCAGGTTTAAGATAACCGATAAGAAAGTGCCCAAACGCACGGCTATTCAGGAAACGGTACTGGATGCGGTACGCAGCTACAACGAGGTGATAGAGATTGCCGGGAAATCGACCGTGCGCACGGTGTACGCCCTGCCGAAGTTTACCATTCCTGACGACAAGCTGCTGGTCGTGGAACTCTACGAGAAGAACGGCGGGCGGCATCAGACCATACGGGTGGAAAACGCCGACATCGTGAACGCAGAAGTGATTGACGAACTAAAAATCAAATAGGGAATGAAAAGACACATCTTTATAATGATGCTCTTTGCGCTGTGCCTGACCTCGTTTCAGGCACACGCACAAAGATACCTGCCGGGCATGAAAGGCTTGCAGGTCACGGCGGGCATGACGGACGGGGTGCATTGGAACGCTGGCAGTGATTTCGCCTACCACATCGGGGCGGCGTACAGCGTTTACACCAAGAACGCCAACCGCTGGGTGATTGGCGGCGAATACCTGCACAAGAAGTATGACTACAAGGATATGCAGATACCCGTAGAACAGTTCACCGCAGAGGGCGGCTATTACCTGAAATTCCTATCGGACAGACGAAAGACCTTTTTCCTTTCATTGGGCTTGTCGGCTCTCGCCGGGTACGAAACAAGCAACCGAAGCGAAAAGCTGCTGCCGGACGGCTCTACCTTGCTGGATAAGGACTGCTTCATTTACGGCGGTGCGCTGACGCTGGAACTGGAAACCTACCTGACCGACCGGGTGGCTCTGCTGTTGAACGCAAGGGAACGGGCGTTGTTCGGCTCGGACATAGGCAAGTTCCACACGCAGGTATCTTTGGGACTGAAATTCATTATCAACTGACCGCTATATAATAATGTATATGAAGAATGTAATGTATAAAATCATCATGGGCTGCTACATCGTGGCCGCCCTCGTGCTTGTCACCGCCTGTAATGACAACTTGGATATTCAGCAGGCGTACCCGTTCAGCATCGAAACACTGCCAGTACCCAAAAGGCTGAAAGTCGGGGAAACCGCCGAAATACGCTGCCGACTGGTGCGTGGCGGCTATTACCAGCCGACTACCTATCAGATACGGTATTTCCAGCCGGACGGCAAAGGAAAGCTGGAAATGGATAACGGCACGGTGTTCCTGCCCAACGACCTTTACCCGCTGGAGAAAGAAACGTTCAGGCTCTACTACACCTCGGCATCGACCGACCAGCAGACGATTGACATTTATATCATCGACAGCTTCGGGCAGATGCAGCAACTTACACTATCATTCAATAATGACAACAGCGAAGAAGGAACGGAAACAATAACCCCCTAATAACAAAACGACATGGTAAAAATAGAATTGGATATAGAAGGCATCTCGTGGTACATAGAAACCACGTTGGAAACAGATACAGTTCCGGCAGTAGGTGACATCATCATTGTGGACAAGGACTGTATTTCCGAACGTGACAGTGCTGAATTATGGAAAACGCCGTCCAATCAGGTTTTCAAATGGGCGGACGAAGAAGATGATGCGCCCGTAATGGTATGGTTCGATTGCGAAACGGAAATGCTTGTCAATAAACGGACATGGAAATATGACATCGAGGAAGAAGAAACCGTGTGCATACTTGGTGTAAAATTTATTCACTATGAGGATTTATAGTTGCGACATCCGTTTTTATCATCCTCTTGGGAAACCGGGTATGGAATGATACGCAAAGCGTAAATATCGGGCAGACAGCCCGCCGGGAAGCATCGGCGGGCTGTTTCCATGATAGGGAAAACGAAAGGCTTCTTTGTTACTTTCTTCACCCGCTGGCAGGCTCACGGAAGAAAGTAACGGCGGCAAGCAGCCGCCGTCCTCTATCAACTGGTTTTAAGGCTCTTTATGGACGTGTATTTCTCTAACCACACCTTTACCTGCTCCATGTTATATTCGCCCGTGATGGTTGCCGTATGGTCGTCTATGGCTACAAACCGGACACTTTCATAGCTGTTTACCCAGCCTTGCAGGGAACAGACGCCCCACGTGTCTACATCTTCAAAAACACTGCGGTCTATCCGGCTGATTGGCTCGCCGAAAACTACCGTCATTATCTGAAAGTCCGGTTTGTCCTCCAACAGTTGCAAATGGTGCAGCGTGCCGAACTCGTCAATTTTGCGCCCCCACGCCCACACATCATTATACAAATCATCGCCCCACTGGTGCGGGTGGTCGAAACGGACTTTTACCTCTATGGTGTGTTCGTTTTCTTCTGTGTCCTCGATAACGCCCGTTACCATTAAGCCCGTAAAAATACACTCGCAACGCCTGCCGATAAGCTCCTTGTTTACTTCTGTCGTTTTCATGTCCCTGAAATTTACTTGTTTATTACTCCGTTCTTCTTCGCTACCCATTCGTCACGCCTGCGGCGGCACTCGTCCAGCGTTTTGGCTACCGTGCTGAAAAGTTCGCCGTCCGTGTGGCGGTAGTCATATTGATAATAAATTTGTCCCCTGAAAGCCCCTAAACGGCATTTCACGAACTTTTCTTCTCCCGGTGTCTGGGTGATGCTTACCCCGTTTTTGTTAAGTGACTGCATGATGTCTTATTTTTTATGGTTATAAACTTGGTTGTTTTAAGCGGGCAGGGCTTTGACACCCCGCCCGGATTGGTTGTTATGCCGCACGGAACACAAAGCCGTCATCAAACCAGTAATCGCACATGAACAGGTCACGGGCAAACTGTTTGTAATCGAAATAGGTCTTTGCGAACTCCGGCAGGTCGTAACATTCCTCTACAATTTCATAGGCGAAATCTTCTTCATCGTCATATTCCCCTTGATATTCATCCCGGAAATCACGTACAAGGTCGTCCGCATCTTCCTCGCCCAAATCATGGCTTTTATAGTTGCACCACACGAAAAAGGCTTCCTGCTCGGTGTCGCTCAAATCCTCCACCGCATCACGCAGGGCGAAGAAGTTTTCAGAAATCCAGCTTTCGTCGATTAAGCCCTCCGGCACGTTCTCCCAGTCCTGAAACATGTATTCCGCATCTTCCTCGTCCTTGTGAAGTTCCCGGCAGGCTTCATAAAATTCTTCCTTGTCCGAATAGTCCGAAAGGTCGAGCCATGCGCCGGACAATGAACCGTTGTTGTACTTGGCATAAGTGCCTACATAAACTTTTGCTTCCGATAATACCTTTGCTTCCATATTGCTGCAATTTTTTAAGTTTTTAATTTTATGCGGATTTGAGAGGTGAGGGAGTTGAAGTTTCACTGAACTTTTTTCCTGTTTCCCGTAAATCCGACTTTTTTTTTATGCGTCTTCCGGTCGGGTCGGTCGTTTTCGTTTCACATAGGCGTAAAAGGGTAGTGTTTAGAGTTTGCAAGGTTTTGGGCAAAAAATACCTCGCAAGGCAGGGAAGATTTTTTCGCCAAACCGAAACGGCTCGACCTTGCAAAATCGTGAAGAACACGTAACTACCTTTGCCTATTGAAATGATTAAAACGACTGTCCCGGCTGGGGGACTGCGTAAGAGGAAGATTTACAGATAGGGAAACAGGGGAAAAGTGCCTGTTCTCTTTCATCTTTTAGGGAACACTCCATGCGGGCGGGAAAGGCAAGGGTGTTGTGAGCTTGCTTGCAATACGCTTGTGCGGGTTTCCAACGGCTCTTTTCACGGAATACAGTCAGCCATGCCACGCACGGCTGGCGTTTCGGGGAATGTGCCAGTTGGAAAAGGATATAAAAAATGCGGGTAGTCGGTGGACTGCCCGCAAGGTGGAAGAATGTACTTCATTGGGATATAGTTTGTTAGGCGGAATTTCGTTACCGAAATCGTTACCTATTCGTTTTTGTCACGGTTATAGGTAACGAAACCTACCGGACGGCGTTCTTTCTGTTGTTTCGACTGGCTCAAAAGCTGGGTAAGGGCTTGGTACAGTTCGTTGAACTGCGCATCGGTGCTTACCTCCAGTTCCTCGATGCGCCTTGACAGTTCCTCGTAACCGATTGCCATTTGGCGCATGAGGACGAAAGCCCGCATGATTGAAATGTTTACTTCTATGGCTACCTTGGAGCGGAGAACCGAAGAAAGCATGGCTACGCCCTGCTCGGTGAAAGCCATAGGCATAGCAACGCCGAAGTTGTAATCAGGGGGTATCACATTTTGTGATACCCCTATGGATAACAGCAAGTTAGCTTCCTCTTGGGTGAGTACAAACATAAAATCACCCGGAAAACGCTCGATATTGCGCTTGACCGCCTGCTTCAAGGCTCGTGTTTCCACTTGGTAGAGTTCTGCCAAATGATAATCGAGCATCACCCGGCAACCTCTGACCTCAAAAATCTTGTTTTGGATAATCTGCAAATCCATAATCGTATATTTTAGGAGATTTAGCAATGTTGGAATAATAGCAAGGACTGGTCACAATTTGTGACCAGTTCCCAATAATCAAGATTACATGGCGACTTCCTTGTAAATTTTCTCGATGCCGACAAACTTCTTGTCAAGCCCCTGCATATCGCTGCCTATCTTGCTGTTGGTGATGCGGGCGTAGATTTGTGTCGTTTCTATGTTTGTGTGTCCCAGCATCTTGGACACCGTTTCAATGGGTACGCCCTTTGACAGCGTGGTGGTCGTGGCGAACGTGTGCCGGGCAAGGTGGAATGTCAGGTTCTTTTTAATACCGCATATATCGGCAATCTCTTTCAGGTAGGCGTTTAGCTTCTGATTGCTGATTACGGGAAGTATCTTCCCGTCCGGCAACTTGCCCTTGTACTTCTTCAAAATCATCTTGGGAATATCCAGCAGGGGAACATTCACGTCCGTATTCGTCTTTTGCCGCTTGGTGATTATCCAAAGGTTGCCGTCAAAGGACTTTTGGATATTCTCCTGCCGCAAGTTGGCGACATCGCTGTAAGCCAAACCGCAGAAACAGGAAAAGACGAACAAGTCCCTGACGTGTTCCAGCCGCTCGGAAACCATTTTCTTTTTAAGGATGAGTTTTATCTCGTCCTCTGTCAGATAACCCCTGTCCACTTTTTCCAGCCGGATTTTATAGCTGGCGAACGGGTCGCCCACCAGTATGCCGTTGTTACGGGCAATGATGATGATACGCTTGAAGAACTGCATGAACTTGGCGGTGGTGTTGTAGCCGCACTTACAGGCGGTACGCAAATACAACTCAAAATCGGTAATGAACATCGGGCTTATCTCCTTTATGGATATGTCCGATACATTGTACTTGCTTTGGATAAATTCAGCGAGGTGGCGGCGGGTCACTTCATACTTGCGGTAGGTCGCTATCGTCTTGGATATGCCCACAAGCTGCTTCACATCGTCATTGTGCTTTTGGAACAATGAAAGGATTGTTTCGTGGCTCTCACTGTGTCCCAAGAACTCGTTTTTCACTTTCTCGGCGGTCACGTAGTTGTCACGCCGCTGCATTTCGTGGTAAATGGTATTCAGGGAAGAACGTATGTCGTCCAAAAGGGCGTTTATCCTCCCGGCATCCCTGCCTTTGGCTTTGCCCGCAGCAATGCTCCAGTTGTCGGGCTGGATGCTCTGTTTCGTACTGAACTGGCAAAGTTTGCCGTCTATGGTGATGCGTGCCATAATCATAACCTCGCCGTTTTTCTTTTCAGAACCTTTCTTCAAATAAAAAAGAACCTTGAATGTCGATTTCATAACTCAAAATTTTTAGTTGCAAAATTAGTTTTTACCTCTCGTTTTCGAGTTATGCAGACTATGGACTAATATAGTCATTATCAGGTCATTTATGGACAAATCGTTACCGTTTTTGTCCGGCAGGGAATAGGTAACGATTTAGTAACGAAACTTTGTCTTTTACCGTACTTTTGAAGTCTTGGAAGCAGGACTTTCGGGCAATAAAAAAAGCCACAAATCATTGATTTGTAGCTTTTTGTCCGTTTGCTGACCATTTCTGTCCAGCACGTTCAGCGGAGAGAGAGGGATTCGAACCCTCGGTACCCGTACGGGTACAACGGTTTTCGAGACCGTCCCGATCGACCACTCCGGCATCTTTCCTTAATAGCGTTCGTTTTACGTTTTGCAAAAGTATATAAAAGTACAGTACGGTATGGTTTTAAATTGTAAAAAAAACTAAATTATAAAGAGAAAAAAATTAGATGTCTGTATACTGCCTGATATGAGAGGCTTATACTATTTTCTCCATTCGGAATAAGGATAGTGGGTGAGATGCGCATTATAATATCTTATGTCTCCTGTGACTTCTTTTCCTATGAAGTCGGGCTTGTCGAAAGGTTGATCTTCTGTTTCCAGTTCTATTTCGGCCAGTATCAGTCCTTCATTCTCACCCAAAAATTCATCTATTTCCCATTTTAGGCCGTTATACACGTATTCATAGCGGTATTTTTCGATGAGAGGTTTATCACAAAGTTTTTCCAGCATTTCATCCGCGTCTTTTACCGGGATAGGGTATTCATATTCTATCCGGCTGCAATGGTTGGTCGCTCCTTTAATGGTTATAAAGGCGTGTTCTCCGGCAATACGTATACGTACCGTTTTTGTTTTTTCTGCTGTAATGTAGCCTTGCTTATAATATGTTTTTTTCTGGTAATTTTTCCGGTAACCATCCGAGACCGTAAGAAATTTGCGTTCGATTTCTATTCCCATTTTTAAGTATTTTTTTGTATAACGCTAAATTAAAACATATATTTGGTATATATCCCTAAACGGAATAAAAGGAGTGATTAAACATTGTTAAAACGATTAACGCCTTTAAAACGGAACATCAAAGAAGCTATTTTTTTTGTACATTTGCAGCTCATAACTAGAGAGTTGTTTTTCTACGTGCAAAACAGGATTATCGTTTTGGTAAACAGTAACTTCGCATATTAATTATGATTAAAAATATATATATTATCTCTTTATTTTTCGTATTGGGACTAATATTGCCTGTGAAGGTTTCAGCCCAGCAACAAACTACTATCAGGGGTGTTGTAAGAGATTCTGTTACACAGGAACCCATTCCTTACGTCTCTATGTTCCTGAAAGGTTCACAGATGGGTGTTATGGCCGATGAAAACGGAAAATTCGATTTGACAGTCAAAGTCAATTTTCTGAATGCTGTTTTTTCTTCTCTGGGATATAAGGATAAGAATGTTTTTGTGAAAAAAGGTTCGGATAATGAATTGATTGTTGATATGGTTCCTTCGGATTACCGGATTAAAGAAGTGGTTATCAGACCTAAGAAAGAAAAGTATTCCAAGAAAAATAATCCGGCTGTGGCTTTTGTAAATAAGCTTATCGACCGGAAAAAACAGTTTGATCCTAAAAATCACGATTATTACAGTTACGAGAAATATGAAAAAATGACTTTTGCCCTGAATGATTTCTCAGAAGAGCAAAAGAAAAAATGGTTGTTCAAGAAGTTCCAGTTTATTTTTGATTATGTAGATACTTCCGAGGTGTCGGGAAAACCTATTCTTACCGTATCTATTAAGGAGCGTATTGTCGATGATTATTACCGGAAGCATCCCGAAACGGAGAAGTCTGTTGTTACAGGTGTGAAAAGGGCTGGTATTGACGAAATATTCAGTCAGGAAAGCATACAGCAATTCTGTAATGATGTATTTCGGGAAGTCGATATCTTCGGTAACGACGTGACGCTGCTGTCTAACCGTTTTGTCAGTCCGTTATCCAATATAGGTACGGCTTTCTATAAATATTATTTATTAGATACTATACCTGTGAACGGGGAGCTTTGTGTGGATTTGGGATTTGTACCGTTCAATTCCGAATCGTTCGGATTTACCGGGCATATATATGTTCCGGTTGCCGACACAACAGATTATTTTATCAAAAAGGTGAAATTGAATGTTCCGAAAGATATTAATCTGAACTATGTGGAGAATATGACTATAGAGCAGGATTTTATCCGTGACAGGAATGGTTCCCGTCTTAAGACTAAAGACGATATGATTGTAGAATTTAAGATAATGCCTGCTACACAGGGATTGTATGTTCGTCGTTTGACTACCTATAAAGGATTTGACTTTAATGCTCCGGAAGATCTCACTGTGTTTAATTTTGACGGGAGGGAGCGTACTACCGATGATGCGTTAGTAAAACCCGAGGCTTTTTGGGTGGATAATCGTCATGTACCTGTAAAACAAAAAGAGAATTCGGTGAATCGTTTATTGTCCAGGTTACGTGAGGTTCCTGCTTTCTATTATACCGAGAAAGTTTTGGGGATATTGATATCCGGATATATCGAAACCGGAAAAGACAGCAAGTTCGACTTTGGGCCTATGAATACGACGATCAGTGCTAATGAAGCTGAAGGTGCTCGATTCAGGGTTGGGGGACTTACCACGGCCAATTTCAATCCTCACTTATTTATGAGAGGATATGCGGCGTATGGAACAAAAGACGGAAAATTCAAATATTCGGGCGAAGTGGAATATTCGTTCAATAAGAAGAAGTATCATTCCAGAGAATTTCCTATACATTCTATTAAATTGTCTCATACGTATGATATAAACCAACTGGGTCAGCATTATTTATATACCAATAAAGATAATGTATTCCTCTCATTGAAAAGAAAGGCCGATAACAAGATTACATATCAGCGAAAAACTCAATTAGCATACTTAAGTGAATTTAACGGGGGTTTTTCTTATGGAATTAATCTTTCGCATGAGATCGAACAGGCAACCAAATGGGTAAAATTCGAGACCGGTAACGGGACGTATCATAAAGATTTCCAGCAGGCATTTGCAGAGGTTACATTGCGTTATGCACCGAATGAAAAATTTTATCAGACAAAGAGCAACCGTTTTCCTATCAATATAGACGCACCCATTTTCACGCTTTCTCATAAGTTCGGGTTCAAGGGTGTTTTAGGTAGTGATTATAACTTGAATCATACGGAGTTCGGAGTGCAAAAGAGGTTTTGGTTTTCTGCATTCGGGTATTTCGACGCTATCTTGAAAGCAGGGAAAGAGTGGAATAAGGTTCCATATCCGTTATTGATAATCCCTAATGCCAACTTATCATATACAATACAACCCGAATCGTATCCCTTGATGAACGCTATGGAGTTCATTAACGACCAGTATGTTTCCTGGGATTTGACTTATAATGCGAATGGAGCATTATTCAACCGTATTCCCCTTATTAAATATATGAAGTTGCGGGAGGTAGTTTCTTTTCGTGGTTTATATGGCAGTCTTAGCAAGAAAAATAATCCGATGAATGATGATTCGTTATTTCGTTTTCCTAACGGAAGCAATGTTATGGACGATATGCCTTATATGGAAGTTGGAGTAGGATTGGACAATATCTTTACAATCTTACGTCTCGATTATGTTTGGAGATTGACTTACCGCGATACTCCTGGAGTGAGCAAAAGCGGTCTGCGACTGGCTTTACATTTTACATTCTGATCATTATTGCAGGATGGAAATAAAATATTTATTCCATTCTTCCCGGTTACCGTTGAATGTATTGATATCTACATCTGACTGTATCTCGGGAATTCGGCCTATATGAGAATGTTGCCAGAATAACCAGGACGGGACCGGAGGTTTCCGGGAAAAAGTGCATATCCAGACCGGGTTTTCGGGAAAGTTCCCTTCGATAAATCTTTCGTATGAATTTTTATTACAATAAATAATGACTTTCTGAGAAAGTTCGGTCTCTACTTCCCGGATAAATTTTTTTATTTCCAGTGTTTCTTTATAGTCGCTTTCTGGCCGTGTGTTACCCCATTCTTCAACATCTATTACAGGCGGTAGCTGATACTCAGCCAACAGTGTATTCAGAAAATTGTGTGCTTGTATTTCTCCCGAACGATTGAAACGAAAGAAATGATATTCCCCATAGGGTATTTTTGCTGCCAGTGCGTTTCGGGCGTGCTTCTGGTATGAAGGATCTTTGTAATCACCTCCTTCCGATACCTTGATATATACAAAGTCTATACCTGCTTTCTTTATTAATTTCCAATCGGTTATATGTGTATGGTTGGATATGTCTATTCCTGTTACCGGATAAATATCTTTATCAATATTTATTCCTTTAGGCTTGAATCTTTGATACAGATATATACCGGTACCTATTACTAGGATAAGAATAATTATGAGTGATATCCAGGTATGATTACCTTTCATTCGGTTTTTTATTCAATCGATGAACCTTTTCGTTATATTTTCATATTCGTCTATACGCCTGTCCCTAAGGAACGGCCACCAGCGGCGAACATTTTCCGAACGTGAAAGATCGATTTCAGCTATCAGGTTACATTCTTCGTTATCGGTTGCGCAGGCTATGAATTCTCCTTGTGGACCGCATACAAAACTGTTACCCCAGAAATGTATTCCGTTGGTCTGTCCGGAAGGGTCCGGTTCTATACCTGTCCGATTGACCGATATGACCGGTAGACCGTTAGCTACGGCATGCCCGCGCTGTGATATGATCCATGCGTTTTTTTGCCTTTCCTGTTCTTCCCGCGTATCGCTGCTTTCCCAGCCGATAGCGGTAGGGTAGATAAGCATCTCCGCTCCTTTTAGTGCCATAAGTCTGGCCGCTTCAGGATACCATTGGTCCCAGCATACCAACACGCCTAATTTGCCCAGTGATGTTTGTATGGGTTCGAAACCCAGATCTCCCGGAGTGAAATAAAATTTTTCGTAATAGGCCGGATCGTCAGGTATATGCATCTTTCTGTATTTACCGGCAATACTTCCGTCGGTATCAAATACTACAGCCGTATTATGATAGAGTCCGGGAGCTCGTTTTTCGAATAATGAAGTGACCAGCACGACCTTGTTATCGCCGGCTATTTTGCTGTAAAAGTCCGTCGACGGGCCAGGTATGGTTTCAGCCAGATCGAAAAGATCTGTGTTTTCTGTCTGACAAAAATACAGACTGTTATGAAGCTCCTGGAGTACTATAAGTCGTGCGCCGTGTTCAGCACAATACTCAATATTCTTTTTTAATTTGAGTTTATTATTTTCAATATTTTCTTCATTGGACTGTTGTACAAGTCCCACAAGTATAGTTTTGTTCATTGTAATCATTTTTTAATACGTGCTGTGGATATTGCATAGTTACGCAATGTAAGGAACCGTGTTGCTTGATAAGGGCCGTACAGGGTATGCCTGTTATATCATATCCCGGAAACGCTGTTTCCAGTATTTTACCTGCGGCCCTGTCATTGTCCGGTTGTCCGTAAGTAGGGTATAATACCGCGCCGTTCAGGACGAGAAAGTTGGCGTATGTAGCCGGTAAACGTTCGTTATCTTCACATATGGCCTTAGGCATAGGGAGGGGGAGTAGCCGATATGGTTTGTCTTCAAGAGTCCGGAAATTTTTCAGCTGTTTTTCCATAGCTAACAGCGCGTCATAATGCTCGTCTTTTATATCGGTACAACGTACATATAGGATGGTATTGCCGGGCGCCAGCCGGGCCAAGGTATCTATATGGCTGTCCGTATCGTCGCCTGCCAGATAACCGTAATCCAACCACAAGATTTGTTTTAATCCGAATGCTTTCATCAGATATTCTTCTATTTGTTTTCTGTTCCATTCGCCGTTCCTATTAGGGGATAATAGACATTCGCTCGTAGTGAGCAAGGTTCCTTCTCCGTCCGATTCGATAGAACCTCCTTCCAGAATAAAATTAAGACGGTTCTCATACCGGGCGTTGAACAGACTGCTTTCATGTGCCCGGGATGTGATCAGATTGTCGAAATGAGCCGGAAATTTTAATCCCCATCCGTTAAAGGCAAAATCGTAGATATAAGCTTCTCCGTTTTTTAATACCGTGATGGCACCATGATCCCGGGCCCAGGTATCGTTCGTGAGGCAACAAAAAAATGTAATCCGCGATACATCCATTTTATCAATCAATAGTTGCTTTACTTTCTCGGGATAAGGAGTAACGATCAACAAAGGTTCGTAGCGTACGATTTCCCGGGCTATATTAATAAAGCAGTCCTCTACTTCATCCAGCATGTAAGCCCAGTCGGTGTGTTCGTGAGGCCATGTAAGTTGTACGCCCGACTGCGGATGCCATTCTGCCGGTAATATGATATGTTCTTGGGTCATTAATGTTTTTCTTTAGGTTTACGGTCGAAAAACGGATTTTTTGCAGATACACTTAGGGGTAACGCTATAATTTGTTTGCAGTTTTCCAGGAATCCCAATCTGCCTGCAGCAAATCCGGCTGAAAACATGACTCGCGTGTCAATGCGTAAATCCGTTGCTGCGGCACAGGCTGATCCGATCGCTATTCCTATATCTATGGAGTTGATTGCACATGGAACAGAAACTGGTTTTTCTGCACAGGTTGCGTATCCGCAATAGGCACAATTCAAGCCTTGTGTTTGCTGGTGTGTTCCTATGAGTACGATCGCTTCGGACTGTAAAATGTTTTCAGCATCCCGTAAAAAAAATTTCATGCCGGTTTCTTCTGATGTTTTTATCAATTCTTCCGATAAAAGCTTGATTTCTTTTTCGGTAACGGTTATGATTTCCAGTATATCCACTCCTTTTCCTTTGGGAGCGGTACGCGCTGCGGTCATTATTTGTTTAGCAGCTTCTATGACATAGTTATGTCTAGTTTCTCTTTCGTTCAAGAACATCTTTAATCGTATGGGTTTAATGCATACAAAGATAATAAAATCTTCTTATGTTGTCTTATATGGCTATCCAGAGGTTCATAAATATAATTAATATGTCGTCCGAAAGCCGGAAGGTTTTGTTGTTGTTGTATAACCATAAAAAAATGAGGTATGATACAACATTTGTCAACAAAAAAATTTATACATGATATAGCTGATTACCGACATGGAGGTGATTGGTTGTATCGGGGCATACGTCCGGCCGTAATACTTTTTTATGACTCTACGGTGACTGACGGTGAGGCTTTGGGTTTCGAATATGCGCCGTTAGCCGAAAAATTTAATCAGGTAGATTTTTATTTAATGAGGATTGATGACGACCCCAGGATTGCACAGGTATATAATATTCGTAAATTTCCGGCGGTTATGTTCATACCTTTGGAGAATCCTCCTGAAATTATATATGGGGTTCTTACCGTTGAGGAGATGAAGGATGATGTAGAGAATCTGGTTGAAGGGAAAAGAGTATAACGGTTGACTAAAAAAGGGTGTAAAACCAAGTTTTACACCCTTTTTTGAGAGAAATATATAGTGATTTAGAGTTAGTTTCCACTATTGTTTTTCAATGGTTTTACCGGAAAACCGGAGAATAACGTCTGTACTGCCTGATTTATCTCCGATACGTTTCTTAATGCTCCCTGACCGCTGTCAAGAATCGTCGATACCGACGCGGAATATAAAAATATTTTTTCTTTTATATTGACGAAATCCATCGATAATACACCTTCTTTATAGATACCGGTAATAAGTTTCGCATTGGAATAATAACTTTGCCAGTATAGGGAACGAGGATAAATGTAATATGGGTAATATCCGTTATATGGATAAAAACCGGGAGGGAGTGCAGGTTCTGTATCTATTTTTGTCTGAACTGTAAGACCTATATTAATAAGCAAATCCGATTCCGGAGATTCTTTATAACCGCGTATCAGCATTTGTCCGCGGATGGCGTAGGCTATATTGTAGTAGTCGATAATTGTCATCATTGGAGGTAACTTCCCTTCGTCCGGTTTAACGATACGGAATGTTTTATAAGCTGCTAGGTCGGCATTATTATATACCTCGCTGTTGATTAGCGTGTAAGGACTACAACTAGTCAATATAAGCAGGCAGAGTGAATAGAAAATCTTTTTCATATACATACACTGTTTTTAAAGTTTGATAATTTTTTGTGCCTTTGTAATTATGTATCTAAAACAATATTATAATCTCTTTTGTTTGGTATAATGAAAATTAAAAAACAGTGTCTGACGTAGTAGTTTTTAGATAATGAATTGTTTATTAAAAATAATTTTAGAACACTAACTTATTCTACAAAGAAATTGTTATATTTGAGAACGTTATAAATACGTTATTGTCATATTATTTAATTAAAGTTGAGTATGAGTGATAATATTACGGAATTGATTGAAAGTATAATAAGACAAAATCGCTCTTTGGATTTGGCAGAGGCTTCATTCAGGCATTTGTTGGAAGAAGATAAAGATTTACGTGAAGAATATAAAGAGTGGTGCGATATCAAAGGATATACCGAACGGAAGGGATTCAGCGATTATTTTCAGGAATATGTCGAACGTGAGGACTCCATTTGGGATTCTCTGAATATAGAAGATGAGTATTAAGTTTTGCCTTATCTGTTTTTTTTCTTTTGATTTGCCGGAGATGCATTTCGGGTCATTTCGAATGCGCGTTTATAAAAAATAAATAGAGGCATTGTTGCACCTACGGCCAGTACGAACAGTACGGTCAGTGTAGTAAGTCCGTTTTTGAATATTCCCAACAGATATTTTATAGTCATGCCATCGTCTGTGCTTTGCAGGAACTGGATGAGAGACAGAATGGTGCGGTAAGCGTACATACCCGGTATCATGGGTAATAGGGCGGGTATATATAATACGGTCGCCGGACAATGTATATGTTTACCCATGAAAATGCTGAGGAGTCCGATGCAAAATGACGAGATGAAAGATGCGGTGGTCAGGTCGATAGAAAAATGCATTAATGTAAAACGTATGCTGTGTCCTATGGCGGCGAGCAATGCTGCATAAAGTATCGCTCTGCGGGGCGGATTACTGATTACTGAGAAACCGATAGCCGCGATAGCTGCAAAAAAAACGTCGAAGAGGATGGATTCTAAGAATTCCATGTTTATCATAATATGTTCCTCCCTAATATCGTTAGAGTTATAGAAAGGCCTATTGCGATAGAAACTATAAGCAAGAACGCGTTGATCAACCGGGATGTGCCTACCAGTACATGGCCTTCGATAATATCAATAATACCGTTGATAAGCGGAACTCCGGGTATGAGGTACAATACACTGGTTCCGATAGCTATTTCGGGAGTATTCCCCCAATTAAACAGAAGGGTAAATGAGGCGGTGGTTGAAGCGACAAAAGAAGAAACAATAAATACGAAATAATGGTTTATTCCTTTTTTCATCATAACCTGCCTTACCCGGAAACCAATCAGTGTGGCGATGAATACGCATATCATGGCCTGTATATCTCCCGTAAATAAGCGGCAAAACGACATGTTGGCAAAAGCCACCAGTATGAGAACGATCCATTGGTTCATTCGTGGCCGGCTTGTAATGGAGTGATAGCGTTTCCAGAGTTCTTCTATGGATAAATGATTATCGTAAGCGTCCCAGCTTAATGCGCTCAATTCCGAATTAAACTCGAAATTAATTGCTCCGTGACTTATTTTATTTACTGTACTATATACATGCGAGTTATTTTTGTCGCGCAATGTCATAATGACCGTTTTTTGGAATAAAGTCATGTGCGCATCGAAGTTGAATGATTCTGCAATACGTGATGTATTACGGGCAATGCGTGACGTATGTACCCCCGCTGCCATCAGACAAGTAGCATATTCACCTAAAAATTTAGATAAGGCCTTTAACTCGGAATGAGTATCCATCTATAAAGTATATTCTAAAATTAACAATTCTTTTTTACCTGGCTTTTTTCTAAGCTTGTGATCAGACCTGCAGATAGAGATCCCGGTCGGCTGATTATGGTGCAAAGATAGCCAAAATCGAAAAAGCTTTATAATAAAAATAGTTTTTTATCTGATGAATAAATGTGCCCGGATATTACATTAGTAAGCCGTGGGAAGAAGATATGAAAGCACTGGATCCGAAAGACCGGATAAGCGTGTACGAGAAATATATAACCCGTTAATCAATCATGCGGTCGATGTGCAACCGTGCGTAGTCGCTGAAGCAACCATCATTTTTCTCAGTGGTAGTATACTCGATAATTGGCTTGACAGTCCACTTGGCGCACTCCAATTGGTTAATTATCTGCGTGTAGTGGAGAGTTCATCTGGTACAATACTTATTCACATAGGGATCGGTGATGTCGCCGTTTTTGTCGCACATTTTCCCCGTCACAACCTTTTTTGTCTTGATATAACCAGGCTTCGTGTTATGCGTTACCCGGATATATATTTGGTAGAATCCGTCCTTACGCGGTTTTCGCATACATCCTTTAAGTGCTGCCATACAGAACTAAATTTTTATTGTTTATATAATATTTTTTTCCTTTTCTGTAGCTCTGTTGTTTTACGTGTATAACATCTATTTTTTTACTGCCTAACATTTGTACAACATTTGTGTTTGTTATGCCCGATTTTTGTGCAGAATAGACGTGCCTTCTTAAAATAGTTTAGGCGATAATCCTCTGTAATAGAGGACTTATCGCCTAAGTAATTATTATAAGTTGTTTATGCTTATTCCTCAACTGCAGCTTGTGCCGCCGCTACACGTGCAATGGGCACACGATAAGGACTGCATGAAACATAGTTCATTCCAAGAGACGCACAGAATTTAACCGAAGAAGGTTCGCCTCCATGCTCTCCGCAGATACCCACTTTAAGTTCCGGTTTGGTAGAACGCCCTTTTTCAACGCCCATGCGTACCAGCTGGCCTACACCTTGCTGATCGAGAACTTCGAACGGATCGGTTTTGAGGATACCTTTTTCTTTGTATATTTTTAAGAATTTTCCGGCATCGTCACGAGAATATCCGAATGTCATTTGTGTAAGGTCGTTTGTTCCGAATGAGAAGAAATCCGCAACTTCTGCAATTTGGTCGGCCGTTACAGCGGCCCGGGGTACTTCTATCATAGTACCTATTTTGTAGGCAATACTGTCTCCTCTTTCTGCGAATACTTCAGCGGCTGTTTTATTGATAATCTCAGCCTGCATCTTCAATTCTTCTACGACACCTACCAATGGAACCATGATTTCGGGATAAACATTGATGCCTTTTGCTTTCATATTCAAAGCTGCTTCAATGATAGCACGTGCCTGCATTTCGGTTATTTCAGGATAAGTACAACCTAAGCGGCAACCACGGTGACCCAGCATGGGGTTAAATTCTTCCAGAGCGTCGCATGCCAGTTTTACTTCTTCGATTGTCATTCCCATCTCTTCAGCCAGTTCTTTTTGAGTAGCTAACTGATGAGGTACGAATTCATGCAAAGGAGGATCGAGCAAACGAATTGTGACACCGAAACCGTCCATGGCTTCAAAAATGCCTTCGAAGTCTCCGCGTTGCATCGGTAACAATTTGGCAAGAGCCTGACGACGTCCGTCTTCATCTTTTGAAAGGATCATTTCACGCATAGCTTTGATACGGTCACCTTCGAAGAACATATGTTCTGTACGGCAAAGTCCGATACCTTTAGCACCGAATTTGCGGGCAACAGTAGCATCACGGGGAGTATCGGCATTGGTACGTACGTCTACTTTGGTGAATTTTTCAGACAGGTTCATAATGGCCGCAAAATCTCCGCTCATGTCGGCATCTACCGTCGGCACTTGTCCATCATATACGTCGCCCGTAGAACCGTTCAATGAAATCCAGTCTCCTTCTTTATATAAAGTTCCGCCCATTTCAACGGTGCGGTCTTTATAATTTACTTTAATTTCTCCGGCACCGGAAACACAACATTTACCCATCCCACGGGCAACAACGGCAGCGTGAGAGGTCATACCTCCGCGAGCTGTAAGGATACCTTGTGCAACGCTCATACCTCTCAGGTCTTCGGGAGAAGTTTCGATACGCACCATGATTACTTTCTTGCGTTTTTCTGCCCATTCTTCTGCGTCATCGGCAAAGAAAACAATTTGTCCTGTGGCGGCTCCCGGAGAAGCAGGTAAACCTTTGGCAACGACTTTAGCTCTTTTTAATGCAGTTTTATCAAATACCGGGTGAAGCAGTTCGTCCAGTTTCTGAGGCTCCATTCTTTTTAAGGCTGTTTTCTCGTCAATAATACCTTCGCGCAGCATATCCATGGCGATTTTTACCATAGCGGCACCGGTGCGTTTTCCATTACGGGTTTGCAGTAACCATAATTTACCATCCTGGATAGTAAATTCAAGGTCTTGCATATCTTTAAAATAATCTTCCAGTTTTTGCTGGGTTTCGATAAGGTCTTTTGCACATACCGGCATGGCCTCTTCCAGTGAAGGATATTTAGAAGCACGTTGTTCTTCACTGATACCTTGTAATGCAGCCCACCGGCGTGAACCTTCGATTGTGATTTGCTGGGGAGTACGAATACCGGCTACAACGTCTTCGCCTTGTGCGTTAATAAGATATTCTCCGTTGAAGATATCTTCTCCCGTAGCGGCGTCTCTGGTAAATGCTACTCCGGTAGCTGATGTTTCGCCCATATTTCCGAATACCATTGCCTGTACGTTCACAGCAGTTCCCCATTCTTCGGGTATCTGGTTCATGCGGCGGTAAAGTATGGCACGCTCGTTCATCCAGCTGTCAAATACAGCACAAACGGCACCCCAGAGTTGTTCCCAGGGGGATTCGGGGAAATCTTTTCCTGTACGTTCTTTTACTGCAGCCTTGAATAGAGAAACCAGTTTCTTTAAGTCTTCTACTTCAAGCTCCGTATCGAGTTTTACACCTTTTTCTTCTTTTACTTTCTCCATTACTTCCTCGAACGGATCGATATCTTCTTTGCTGTGAGGTTTCATTCCTAAAACCACATCACCGTACATTTGTACGAAACGGCGGTAAGAGTCCCATGCGAAACGCGGGTTACCTGATTTTTTAGCTATACCTTCTACAGCGGCATCGGTAAGTCCCAGGTTAAGTACCGTATCCATCATACCGGGCATAGAAACACGTGCGCCGGAACGAACCGATACCAACAGCGGATTACTTGCATCACCGAATTTGGTACCCATAAGGTTCTCGATATGTTGAATAGCTTTTTTTACATCTTCTTCCAGTAATTTTACTACGGCGTCTTTTCCTTCTTTATTATATTCGGTACAAACTTCCGTTGTGATAGTAAACCCTGGAGGAACGGGAACTCCAATCAAGTTCATTTCAGCCAGATTGGCTCCTTTACCTCCTAGAAGGTTCTTCATGTCAGCACGGCCTTCAGCCTGGCCATTGCCAAATGTATAAACTCTTTTCATATAAATAATTAATTAGTGATATTTTATTTGTTCGAAAGGGTGATACATTAATCTATTATTGTAATTCGCATAGTATTATTGTTAAGGTAATCACCCAAACTTCGTGCAAAAATATAAGTTATATGTAAATGTCAAAATTTATTTTCACTAAAATTTTCCTTTTGTTACTTTTTGTTTGTTTCTTATAAATACTATCAGAAAATATTCGTAACTTTGAACGATTTTGTTTTTGTTTTAAAATTACTATTTTGGCAAGAAAGAAGAAAGAGCTTCCTGTCTTGGAGCAGGTTGAAATTGTCGGTGTGGCTGCAGAAGGAAAAGCTATTGCCCGTGTAAACGATCTGGTAGTATTTGTTCCCTTCGTTGCTCCCGGTGATATTGTAGATATACAATTGTATCGTAAAAAACATAAGTATGCCGAGGGACGGGTGGTAAAGTTCCACTCATATTCGCCACAACGTACCGAACCGTTTTGCCGTCATTTTGGTATATGTGGCGGTTGCAAGTGGCAACATTTGCCTTATGAAAACCAGTTACAGTTCAAGCAACAACAGGTGATAGACAACCTTAGCCGTATAGGAAAAGTGGAACTACCGGAAATATCACCGATAAAGGGTTCTGCAAAACAACAATTTTACCGGAATAAGCTGGAATTTACTTTCTCGAATAAATCCTGGCTTACTTTTGAAGAAATGCAGTCGGGAGAAACATTTGACAACCGCAATGCCTTGGGATTTCATATACCGAATATGTTTGATAAAGTACTGGATATAAAAAAATGCTGGTTACAAGACGATATTTCTAATCGTATTCGGCTTTCTATCCGGGAATTTGCATTGGAACATAATTACCCGTTTTTTGATCTTCGGGAGCAATCGGGGCTTATGCGTAATATTATCATACGTACTGCATCCACGGGCGAGATAATGCTTATTGTCGTGTTTTATGAGAATGATACTGAAAAGATAAAAGCATTGATGCAGCATATTGCGGGTAAATTTCCAGAGATCACTTCGTTGTTATATATAGTGAACCGGAAAGCAAATGATACGATAACCGATCAGGAGGTATTTGTTTTCAAAGGACGGGATCATATTATAGAAGAGATGGAAGGTTTACGGTTCAAAGTCGGACCTAAATCTTTTTATCAGACCAACTCGGAACAGGCATATGAATTGTATAAGATAGTTCGTGATTTTGCTCGTCTCACGGGAAATGAGCTGGTATACGACTTATATACCGGAACAGGTACTATCGCTAATTTCGTAGCATCCTGTTGTCGCCGGGTAATAGGCATTGAATATGTGCCTGAAGCTATTGAAGATGCTAAAGTGAATTCCGATCTGAATCACATAAGTAATACTCTTTTTTATGCAGGGGATATGAAGGATATTCTCACGCTGGATTTTATAGAAGAGCACGGACGTCCCGATGTAATTATAACCGATCCTCCCAGGGCCGGAATGCATGATGATGTTGTTAAGTCTATTTTATTTGCTTGTCCCGAACGTATCGTATATGTTAGTTGTAATCCGGCGACCCAGGCACGAGATTTATCCTTATTGGATGAAAAGTATAGAGTTGTCCGGGTACAGCCTGTAGATATGTTCCCTCATACCCAGCATGTGGAGAATGTCGTGTTATTGGAAAGAAAGGATTGAAAATGTATAGTAATGGAAGACGTCTGTTCATAAAATGAATCAGACGTCTTTATTATTTTATGCAAATATAAGGGCTGGTTTTCATTTTTAAAGCTTTATGCTTTACAAAGTATTATATAAATGTTTATTTTTGTGGCAATTTTTATCTTAATGATAAGTATTAGATGGCTTTTTGTATAATAAGCCTATTTGCGGAAATATGTAGAATTAATATATTAAAAAAACAGATATGACAAAACAAGAAGTAAATTTGAGAGATTCGGCGGTTATGCGTTGGTCTGCTTTAGGGATCGTGGCATTTACTATGATGGCCGCCTATTTCGTTAATGATATTATGGCTCCTTTAAAAACGATGCTGGAATCGAATCTGTCATGGAACAGTAGTGATTTTGGATATTTTACCGGAGCCTATAGTTTTCTGAATGTATTTTTATTAATGCTTATCTGGGGCGGCTTGATGCTCGACCGTTTCGGAATAAGGCTTACCGGAAAACTGGCGACCATACTTATGGTCGTAGGTGTCGCTTTGGAATATTATGGTATTACCGTAAAGGCTGCCGATACCACTATGATAATGGGCCATAAAGCCGGCGTGTTTTTTGCTTCGGCCGGTTATTCTATCTTTGGCGTCGGAGCAGAGGTGGCAGGTATAACTGTGACGAAAATCATTGCTAAATGGTTCAGGGGAAAAGAAATGGGGACTGCAATGGGAATCCAGGTAGCTTTGGCCCGTATCGGTTCTCAGGCTGCCTACTCAGTCGCAATACCCATAGCCAAGAATACCTCTCTTTCTATGCCTGTGATAGTAGGATTTATATTGCTTGTCATAGGAATGTTTGCTTTCTTTGCTTATTCGGTAATGGACAAGAAACTGGATAAACAAGATAAATTTATCGAGGAGGAAGAGGAAAGCAAATTTTCTTTTAGGGATGTAAAAGATATTTTGATTAATCCTGGTTTCTGGCTGATAGCACTGTTGTGCGTATTGTTTTATTCTTGTGTATTTCCATTTCAGAAATTCGCGTCGGAACTTATGGTTAATAAATACGGTATAAGTGATGATATTGCCGGAACCATAGTGGGTTTGCCTGCATTAGGTGCATTGGTGCTTACCCCTTTATTCGGTAGTGTTGTAGACCGTAGAGGGAAAGCAGCTTCTATTATGATGCTGGGGTCTTTCATGCTCATTTTGGTTCATTTAATATATGCTATACCTTTCTTAAATAATTGGTTAATCGCTATCACTCTGATGATCGTTTTGGGTATTGCATTTTCTCTGGTTCCTTCGGCTATGTGGCCTAGTGTCGCCAAGATATTTCCTGCGCGCCAGTTAGGTACGGCTTATGCTCTTATCTTTTTTATTCAGAATATAGGTTTGTGGGGTGTTCCTAATCTTATCGGCTTGATCTTGGATAAATATTGTGTGGTAGGTACCAGTGGTAATGCCAATATATATGATTATACCTTACCTATGGTTGTTTTTACTGGCTTTGCGGTTCTTTCGTTAATCGTAGCCTATTTGCTTAAAGTAGCGAACCGTAGGTACGGATATAATCTGGAAAAACCCAATATCAGCAAATGACAGAATTTATAATAGTGTAAAATGAGGACGTATAAAAACATATATGTCCTCATTAAGTTTTATATAAAAGCGAATGTTCACCGACTTTGGTATGAAAGAAATATAATAATTTTTTTTAACTTTGCCGGCAGTCTTAAATTTAATTCATGAGAAAAAATCCGTATATAGGCCTTATATTGCTTTTAGCCGTGTCTCTCTGTTCATTCACTTTGCTTTCTTTGAAGGAGGAAGAGGTTATTTGGGGAGGTGTTACGATACGAAAATCTGCAATAAGCGATTTTTTATTGAAAAAAAAAGAGGCTATTACACAATTTCCTCGTAGAGATACGATTAAGGATATAATCGAGAATGAGAATAAATTTCCGAAACATGCGATAGATACAGCTTCACAACGTATATTATTTATAGGAGATTCCATGCTGGAAGGCTTAGCTCCCAGAATGGGTGCTTATGCACGTGAGAACGGTCACTCCTTGCATAATGTCTTGTGGTATAGTTCTTCAACAAAAACATGGGGTGAGTGCGATACGCTTTCTTTCTATATTCGTAAGTATAAGCCTACTTATGTATATATATGTTTAGGTGCAAATGAGTTGTTTGTCAGGAATATAAAAGAGAGAAGAAAGAAGTATGTCTCTCATATTCTTGCTCAGATAGGTGAACTTCCTTATGTGTGGATAGGCCCTCCTAACTGGAAGCCCGATACGGGAATCAATGAGATGGTCGGTAATATGACAAAACCCGGTGCTTTTTTTCTTTCACAAGATA
Organism: Barnesiella propionica; assembly: GCF_025567045.1. Taxonomy (NCBI): domain Bacteria; kingdom Pseudomonadati; phylum Bacteroidota; class Bacteroidia; order Bacteroidales; family Barnesiellaceae; genus Barnesiella; species Barnesiella propionica. The sequence goes on from NZ_JAOQJK010000011.1 coordinate 28,305, forward strand.
TGACATTTGACAGAGCGGCAGACGGGGCTCATCCTACGCGCCGGTCGGCTGCATTATGGCTCGATAGTGTGGCTTCTTGGACTATGAGACATGCCCGGTATCCTATTTTAATGAATAAACCTGTTAAGACCCAGTTTTTCAAAGCATCTACCGATGTACTGGCTCCTCCTCTTTAGAATCTATGCGAGAGATATTCCACGATATATTATATAACCTGAGTACCTTGTTTCAGTTTCGTCCTGATGAACCTATGATATTCACCAGTGGGACATTCTGGTTGTTCTTCATCGTATTTTTGTTATTATATTCTCTTTTGTATAAGCGGAAGTGGCAGATGATTGTTTTTGTCATCGTATTCAGTTTGTTTTTTTACTATAAATCGAGCGGGTTATTTTTTTTGATGCTGGCGGCAACGTCTTTCGCCGATTGGCTTATTTCCAAACGTATTACACGGACAGAAAAAAAGAGAGTGAAAAAGATATGGGTTTTTCTGTCCTTGTGTTTGAGTCTCGGAATTCTGGGATATTTTAAATATGCCAATTTTTTTTTGATAAACTGGAACGCTATTGTCCAGCAAAATTTCCAGCCTTTGGATATCGTTCTTCCGGTAGGTATTTCTTTTTATACGTTTCAGTCGGTCAGTTATATAATTGATGTATATAAAGGCCGTGTGGCTCCTACGCGCACTTGGCTGGAATATTTGTTCTATCTTTCTTTTTTCCCGCAACTGGTAGCTGGTCCCATTGTGCGGGCCGATTATTTTCTTCCCCAGATCGGACGGGAACATAGAGTATCGTCTTCTGCTATATACACGGGATTGTGGCTGGTACTTTTAGGTATTATAAAGAAAGCCGTTGTTGCCGATTATATTGCCCAATATAACGATCTTATATTCAATTCTCCTACGGCTTATTCGGGTTTTGAAAATTTAATGGGAATATGGGGATATACGATGCAGATATATTGTGATTTTTCAGGATATTCCGATATGGCTATAGGCATTACGATTATGATGGGGTTCGATCTGGGGAAGAATTTTAATTATCCATATCAGTCCCGCAACCTTACTGATTTCTGGAGACGCTGGCATATTTCTCTTTCATCCTGGTTACGGGATTATGTGTATATACCCTTGGGCGGGAATCGAAAAGGAACTTTCCGTACATACCTGAATAATTTCCTGACAATGCTTATCGGTGGTCTCTGGCACGGTGCTGCCTGGAAATTTGTATTCTGGGGAGGAATGCATGGGGTTGGATTAATGATTCATAAGGCAGCAAAACCCTGGTTGGATAAGTTGCCCGATACCAAGTTTATTACTTTCATTTCGTGGTTTCTTACCTTTTCGTACGTATCGTTTCTTTGGGTCTTTTTCAGAGCAGCGTCTTTCGAAGATTCATGGAAATTGATAACTCATGTCTTTACCGATTTCAACCCGGTGCATATTATACCATTTATTCAGGTTCGCAGTGTATGGTGTATTATGATGACGCTTGTTTTTGCGGTACATTTTATTCCTTCTCATGTGTATGAAACCCTTTCGGCCCGTTTTTCCCATTCCTCCTGGTTGTTTAAATTGTGCATGTTTATAATAGTCGTACAACTTGTCATACAATTTAGGAGTGAAGATGTACAGCCTTTTATCTATTTCCAGTTTTAGAAATAGAGAGACAGACCTATTTTGAGACCATATTGATTAAAGCGGTCGGTAAAGCTATATTTCCAGTAGAGAGCAGGGTCCAGGGATATATTTTTTTTGAGAAAAAATGCATATCCTAATTCGGCACTGATATACCAATAATTGTTGTGATGTGTTTTTGACGAATCAAATTCCCTTTGCCAACCGTGTTCATATCCCGTCTCTGCCCCGATAAAAAGAGTGGTAAGAGTGTAATAACGGAAACCGGCGGAGACATCTATTTTACTGTTCCTGTATTTTTCCTGAGATTCGAGATCCATTCCCAAACCTACGATTACGGCCAAATTATCCGATATAAAATTACCGCCTTTAATATCCAGTGCAAAATTGAATTTATCTTTCTTAGATTTATTGTTATCTGTACCGCTAATGTTGAATCCGCTGATTTGAGGGTTGATGTATGTGGTTCCTCGACTAATTTGTGCCTGAGAGAGAAGGATGCCGCAAAAAAAGCATATAGCCAGGGTAAAAAACTTTTTCATAATGATTTATTATTTGAGGTTATAGAATCTGGTCATCTCTGAAATTTCTCCGGTCCGAGGCATCCTGGCGTTTACGCCGGTCTACGCGCATGGCTTCCTTTTTGCGGAGAACCCATCTTAAAGCGAAAATAATGATAAGAGTTATAATGATAATTCCGAAATATTCCAGGTATTTGCCCTCATAGAACATAGGAAGGCCCAGATATGCCATTACTGCCAGGTAGATAAGCAGGATAACGGTCAGAATCGTTGACTTTTTCATTCCTTTATGTTTTAGTTCGTTATTTATTGTTTCTTTAATTTTCTATGATACGCGGTTCCACAGTAAAACGGTAATTCCCTGATGAAAGAGCTTTATATATGCGTATACAGGCCCAGGCATCTGTAGCCGCATATTTTAATTGTCTTTCGGAAAGTGTTTCTGCTTCCCAATTAGAAAGACGCTGGGATTTGGATATCTTTTTTCCGAAAAGGATCGCATAAACTTTTTGCAGACTTATATCCTGTATGTTGAATCGTTTTACATATTTCTGCAAATCGACGAATTGATCGGGTTCAAAATTCCCGACTTTATGTAACATACTGAAATCGTCATGGATGGATAAGCCTACTTTTATTACCGATGAATTATTCAGGAAATTTTTGATCGTATCTGTGAATCCCATTATATTGATCCTGAACAAAAAGCAAATATCATCTGTTGCTAATTGTATCAATGACACCTGATTGGATTTACCTTTCTTGAAAGATGGCTTCGTTTCGGTATCGAATCCTACAATTTTATTTTGTTCCAGGATTCTGATCGCATTCTGGGCATCGGTATCATTTTGGACGATGACGATTTTTCCCTCAAATAATTCTTTAGGTAGTGGTGTTATTTCTTCCTTTTTTATTGTTATAACAGTCTTATTATTCATTTCACTTATTTCTTATTCATCTCCATTGAGTTCATCTTCCCATTTCTCTTGCCTCTGTGTAAAAATCTCTGGTTGATGAGAATGGCCGCATTCGCATTGTTCTCCATGTTTATGCTCATGGTCACATTCGCAAAAATGCTCTTCTTCTTCCGGGAGCATATATTTTATTGCGTGAAGAGCACGTAATACATTGGTTAATTGCTGTCCCCAGTAGGTTGCAAAATTTTCCCTGCAACGGAATATAGCTTCCTGCATGGTCATTTCATTTCCTAACCGATATACTGAAATGCAGTCCTTTATATCTTGGTAGATATCGGCAAGTCCTTCCGATATACTGGCGACTATTGGTGTTTCACTATATTGCATGTCTGCCTGAAAAACTTCGAGATAAGTATCATCGTTTCCAAGCAGGCCTTCTATGTTATTTCGTACATATTCATACACTTCTTCGGTTACGAATTGTTCGGGATGTATATCTATTTCCGGTTCTTCAGCGTCGAGTAGGGTCGCCTTTAAATATAGTAAAGGCAGTATTTTTATGATCGTATCAGTAAATTCTCTTTTGTTTAATTCTGTAACCCGTTCTATAAAAGAGCAGTATTCAACTCCTACGGTAACGAATTCTATATTATTTTTTGAAAATACTTTCTGGTCCATAATCATTTTATTTTAGTTCGGTATATAACTGGTGTGATCTTATATAATCATATACCGGTTGAGTCAGGAAAAAGTTCATATTTAGACCTTTTGATATCCCGTCCCGGATGAAAGTAGAAGATATTTCTATTATTGGTGCTTTTGACAGGTAAACATTCGAAGGAAGGGCCGTTTCATCGATGTTACAACCTCTCCGGGGATAAATACAAATCTTGTTTTCATTAATAATTCTCTTATACTCTTTCCATTTGTCAAAGATAAGCCAGTTATCTGCTCCTATTATCAGTGTAAACTCCCGATCGGGATAAAGAGCTTTGAGCGTATCCAGTGTATGTATAGAATAAGACGGTTGCGGTAATGAAAATTCGATATCACAGCACTGTAAGCCCGGAATTCCTTCAATTGCTAATTTTACCATATTTATCCGGTGAATATCTTTTTCCCGGGAAAATCGTTCCCGTAAGGGATTGTGCGGAGAGACAGTAAGCCATATTTCCTCATATCCTTCATACTGGTACAGATAACTGGCCAGTATCAAGTGTCCTGTATGGATAGGATTAAATGAACCTGAAAATATGCCTGTTTTCATTTTTTAGTTTTCTTCAATAAAACGGACAACGCTGTTATATACTTTTTCTTTTGCCTCCATGAGATTGTCATTGATGATAATCTCATCAAATTGGGGTGCAAAGGACAATTCATATTCGGCTTTTGCCACCCGACAATCTATTACTTCCGAAGAGTCGGTCCCTCTTTGTATGAGCCTGTCTCTTAAACATTCTATACTGGGCGGTTGTATAAAGATAGATTTTGCTTTATCTCCGTAATATTTCTTTATATTTATTCCTCCTACTACATCTACGTCAAAGATGACGTTATGTCCTTTGTTTAAGATACGTTCTACTTCACTTTTCAAAGTTCCGTAATATCTGCCTTCGTATACTTCTTCATACTCTAAAAATTCATCTTTATTTATTTTTTCCCTGAATTCGTCGGGTGTAATAAAATAGTATTCCACGCCATTTTTTTCTTTGCCGCGTGGCGGACGTGATGTGGCGGAAATGGAAAATTCCAGATTCAACTCTTTGGACAGGAGATGATTGACGATAGTGGATTTTCCTGAACCGGACGGTGCTGAAAAAATAATAAGTTTGCCCCTCTTTCCCATAAATATATCACATAACGTTAAGAACCTGTTCTTTTATTTGTTCCAGTTCGTCTTTCATACGTACTACAATTTTCTGCATTTCTGCATGGTTCGATTTCGACCCCATTGTATTGATCTCCCTTCCCATTTCCTGACTGATAAAACCTAATTTTTTGCCTTGTCCTTGTCCTTTTTCGAGAGTTTCGATGAAATATCTCAAATGGTTGTCCAAACGGTGTTTTTCTTCGTTTATATCGAGTTTTTCAATATAGAAGATCATTTCCTGTTCAAACCGGTTTTTATCATAATCGAAATTTTCGATTTTTGTCAAGGCTTCGGCGATACGGTTTTTAATTTTTTCAACTCTGTCTTTTTCGTAAAGTTCGATATCTTTTAAAAGTTTTGAGATGTTGCCTATTTTTTGTTCGAATATTTTTTGCAGCATACATCCTTCCTGTGTTCTGAATTCTTCGAGCTGGGATATGGCTTTATTAACCGCTTCCATTAACGCTTTTGTTTCGGTTTCGTCTAATTCCTGACTGACAGTTTTCATGGAGTCGGGAAGTTTTAAAAGTATTGAGAACCAATCCGCAGGAGGAGCCGTATTCAATTTCAGGCAAGCATCGTTGATTTGTTCATAATAAGATTCTATCACTGGTATATTGAGCTGGGTACTCATATCCTTGCCTATATTTTCTATGTAGATGGAAAAATCGACTTTTCCCCTTTCCAGTCTTTTGGCTATTTCGGAACGTATTTCCATCTCCTTTTCACGATATAAAGAAGGAATACGTGTAGATAAATCCAGCTGTTTACTGTTTAACGACTTTATCTCTATGGTGATTTTTTTGTTTGGCAATTCGGCTACCGCTTTACCAAAGCCGGTCATTGATTGTATCATTGTACGAATGTTTTTGCAAATTTAATCTTAATTCCTTTGTTTTCGGTAAGATTATTGAAAAAAAACAGCTACTTTTGTCTCACAATTAGCCTGTAATATTGTATTTCCTTATATTTTTATCGGTATGCCCAATATATTACATATAGAAACTTCCACCTCAGTGTGTTCTGTCGCACTTAGCGGTGATACAGAAATGAAGTGTCATTTTGAAAATTACGAAGGACCTTCTCATGCTTCTGTCTTGGGGTTTTTTGTACAGAAAGCTGTAGATTTTGTCCGTGAAAAAGGAATGAAATTAGATGCGGTTGCTGTTAGCGCGGGACCAGGTTCGTATACCGGATTGCGCATAGGAGTCTCTGAGGCGAAAGGACTTTGCTTCGGACTGGATATTCCGCTGATAGCTTTAGATACTTTAAAAATAATGGCTTGTGGAGTCTTATTCAGAAACTTTTATGATGAAGACGTGTTATATTGTCCTATGATAGATGCGCGGCGTATGGAAGTATATACGGCTGTTTATGATACTGCTTTTAATGAAATACGACCTATAACCGCCCAGGTGGTGGAAGAAAATACTTTTGATGATCTGTTGGAGAGCCATCAGGTCTTGTTTTTTGGTAACGGTGCAGAAAAATGTAAAAGTTTGATACAGCACCCAAATGCGCGTTTTCTGGCACATGTGCATCCTCTGGCGATGGATATGCAGGCTTTGGCCGATAAAGCATATAAGGAAGGAGATTTTGCGGATGTTGCTTATTTCGAGCCTTTCTATTTAAAAGATTTTGTAGCAACAAAACCTAAAAATAAAGTTTTTTAATTTCAAACGAATAATAAAATGATAGAGTATAATTCACAGCAAAAGAAACTGGTTCTTCCGGAATATGGCCGCAATGTGCAACAGATGGTTGACCATTGCCTTACTATTGAAGACCGTAAAGAACGCACACGCTGTGCCAATACGATTATAAATATAATGGGAAATTTGTTTCCGCATTTGCGCGATGTGGATGATTTTAAACATAAACTTTGGGATCATTTGGCCATTATGGCGGATTTCAAACTGGATATTGATTATCCTTATGAAATAATCCGAAAAGAGAATCTGCATACTTTACCCGATAAGGTAGAATATGCTTTGACTCCCATACATTACCGCCACTATGGGAAAACAATCGAATCGATGATAAAAGTCGCAGAGGATATGCCGGAAGGTCCTGAGAGGGATTATCTCATATCTTTGCTGGCTAATCATATGAAAAAGTTGTATCTCGCCTGGAACAAGGAAGGAGTGGAGGATGAGAAAATATTAAAGGACCTGCGAGAATATACGCGTGGGAAAATCAATCTGAATCCTGAAACTTATAAGCTGCGCGAAGTGAAAGAGGTTATGCAGGTCAAGAAAAAAAATAATACGAAAAAAGCGGTTAAGTAACCGCTTTTTTCGTACCTTTCCATCACATTAACCAAATACAAACGCTATGGCATCATTTATCATTGAAGGTGGACACCGTCTCCATGGTGAACTGACTCCGCAAGGTGCGAAAAACGAGGCACTGCAAATTCTCTGCGCTACACTGCTTACCGATGAAGAGGTAAAAGTACATAATGTTCCCGATATTCTTGATGTGAACAATTTGATTCAGCTTTTGCGAGATATGGGAGTTATCGTGAAAAAACTGGGTATGAATTCCTATAGTTTTAAAGCCTCACAGGTAAATATCGATTATCTTAAAAGTGAGGAATTCCTAAGGAAAAGCATGTCATTGAGAGGTTCGGTCATGATAATAGGACCTTTGGTTGCCCGGTATGGCTATGCCATATTGCCGAAACCGGGAGGAGATAAGATCGGACGTCGCAGGCTAGACACTCATTTTCTGGGGATCCAAAAGTTAGGAGCGGATTTTTCTTATTGTCCTAAGCAGGAATTGTATGAGATAAAAGCCGATAAATTAACGGGAGCATACATGCTGCTGGATGAGGCATCGGTGACTGGGACAGCGAATATTGTAATGGCTGCTGTATTGGCCGAAGGAGTGACTACAATATATAATGCGGCCTGCGAACCTTATTTACAACAACTTTGTAAAATGCTGAACAAGATGGGAGCCAAAATTTCAGGAATCGGTTCCAATCTGCTGACTATAGAAGGAGTGAATACGCTGAACGGCTGCAAACATACGGTATTGCCGGATATGATCGAGGTCGGGAGTTTTATCGGGATGGCAGCTATGACAGGTTCCGACATTATGCTCAAGAATGTTTCTTATGATGACTTGGGAATTATTCCCGATAGTTTCCGGCGTTTAGGAATTACTGTGGAACAAGTGAACGATGATATTCATATTCCCTGTCACGATACTTATGAGATCGAAACGTTTATTGACGGCTCGATTATGACTTTTTCCGATGCCCCATGGCCTGGTTTGACCCCTGATTTGTTAAGTGTATTTCTGGTAGTTGCTACACAGGCGAAGGGGAGTGTACTTATACATCAGAAAATGTTTGAGAGCCGTTTGTTCTTTGTAGATAAACTTATAGATATGGGAGCTCAGATTATCTTATGTGATCCGCACCGGGCAGCCGTTATAGGGCAGGGGAAGGCTCATACGTTACGGGCTGCCAATATGGTATCGCCCGATATTCGTGCGGGTATTGCCATGCTTATTGCTGCTATGTCGGCCGACGGGACCAGCCGTATTCATAATATAGATCAGATCGACCGGGGATATCAGGATATAGATAAACGCTTAAATGCGATAGGAGCACGAATTACACGTTTGTAAACCTGGATTTTATTTTATGATTAAGAGAGAAGATATTATAAAGATAGGAAAATTCAATAAACCTCATGGTATACAGGGTGAGCTTTCATTTTCTTTTACCGATGATGTGTTCGACCGTTCTGGTTGCCCTTATGTGATATGTGAGATTGACGGCATATTTGTACCTTTTTTTATAGAAGAATACCGTTTTCGGGGAGAAAATTCAGCTTTAATGAAATTGGAGGATATAGATACGGAAGAAGACGCACGTCCTTTTACGAATACCGATGTTTATTTTCCTAAATCTTATTATATAGATAGTGATACAGATGAAGCTCCTGGTGATTATTTTATCGGTTTTACGGTTGTGGATGAAATGTATGGAATGTTGGGAAAGATCATATGGGTTAATGACGATACGGCAAACGTGCTTTTTGTTCTGGAGCGTGAAGGAAAAGAGTTGCTGATACCTGCCATAGATGAATTTGTAACAGGAATAGACGAAGAGAAAAAGATATTAAATATGAGAATTCCGGAAGGTTTACTCGATTTGTAGTGCAAGTATTTATATAAAATGTGGATATTGAAAACAAATCAGGAAAAGATTTTTTTCCTGATTTGTTTTTGTGGAGTTTATTTTACCGGAATACTTCTTTTGCGATATTTTCTTTCATCCTGGCCTTCAAAAATCATATCTGTAACGAAGTGCTGCTATGTCCGGTTTTTGGAAGAATGTATATTATTTATTGTCAGTTATTTTTTTAGAACTCCAACAGGTCGGTGTTCATCGTTAGCATATTTATGGAAAACAATTTGTTCCGGAGCACATTTCCGCATCCTGTAATGATTTTGATAGTCTCCGAAGCTTCCAGGCATCCTATAAAACCAGGCACTACCCCCATTACTCCAGCCGTTTTCCGGGGACGGGATACCAATTCTTTTTCGTCCGGGAATAAGTCCCGGTAATTTTTTCCACCTTCATAATTGAAAACGGAAACCTGGCCGAAAAATTCGCCAATAGTACCGTATACATACGGTTTGCTTAGCTTTATACAGGTATCATTTATGAGGTAGCGCGTGAAAAAATTATCACAACCGTCCACAATGACATCATACCGGGATAATATATCTTCTGCATTGTTATTTGTCAGGAATTCGGGATAACAATCGAAATGTGTTTGTCCTGAAAGAGCTTTTAAACGTTTGCAAGCTTGTTCTACTTTGGATAAACCTATTTCGTTTTCGGTATATAATACCTGGCGTTGCAGATTGGTTTCGGAAACTACATCGGCATCGATAAGGCCGATTCTTCCTATTCCTGCTGCTGTAAGATAAAGGGAAATAGCAGAGCCTAGTCCGCCAACTCCTACGATGAGAACGGAAGCATTGAGGAGTTTTTTCTGTCCCTCAACGCCTATTTCCGGTAACATGGTTTGCCTACTATAACGTTCCATCATATGAAATTTAGTCAAAGATACGATCCCAGTCTTTCCATACTACTTCATAACCGATATCGTGAATATCTTTTTCAACCTGTGCCGGAGTACGGTCGTCGTTCACGCTGAATTGTTCCAATGCCTGGGGATATGTGTAATATCCTCCCGGCTCTGTTTTAGATCCGGCGCTCATGGATGTTGCACCCAATGTGGCAATGTTATTGCGGAACCTTGCGTTTTCCCGGGTGGAGAACGAAATGTCAACGTCATGGTCGAATATACGGAATGCAAATGTAAGTTGTGCCAGTTCCCGGTCGCTCATGATCACATTCGGCTGGAAGTGTCCTTCGGACGGTCGCATGCGTGGGAAATTTACACTGTATTTGGTTTTCCAGTAGTGCTTACGTAAGTATTGTAGGTGTAATGCCATCATGGTGACATCGGTCCGCCAGTCTTCCAGTCCGATGAGTACTCCCATTCCTATTTTGTGTACTCCGGCTTGCCCCATCCGGTCAAATCCGTTCACACGCCAGTCGAATATGGATTTCATACCTTTAGGATGATAGGTTTTATATTTTGCTTTGTTGTATGTTTCCTGGAAACATACAACTCCGTTAAGACCCGATTGGGTAAGCCGGAAATAATCTTCACTTTTAAGAGGCATGACTTCTATGGTGAGATTCGCAAAATAAGGACGAGCTAATTTAAGTGCATTTTCAATGTAATCGACACCTGCGTCGCGAGGATTTTCTCCGGTGACGATAAGCAGGTTTTCGAATGGCCCCAGAGCCCGTATAGCCTTGCATTCGTTTATTATTTCCTCATCGTTAAGTATTACCCGGGCAATGGGGTTATTATGCTGGAATCCGCAATAAATGCAATGGTTCATACAAGAATTCGTGATATACAGAGGGACATACATTTGTATGGTCTTTCCAAATCTTTCTTGTGTATATTTTCTGCTAAGTTGTGCCATCTCTTCCAGATAAGGAGCCGCAGCCGGTGAGATAAGCGCCATGAAGTCGTCTATTTGGAGGTATTCTTTTCCCAGAGCCGTTTCTACATCGGCCCTGGTCTTTCTTTGGATTTCCCGGGTAGTATCTTCCCAGGAATATTTTTCTAATTCTTCCGAAAAATTCATCTTGTTCTCATTAAATTATTTGATACATTTAGTGACGTCTTGAGAGAGTCGCATGGCACAAAAGTTAGGGCCGCACATTGTACAATAATTACCATCTGCTTCGGAACCTTCTTTGTAATATTCTAATGCTCTTTCGGGATCGAGAGAGAGATTGAATTGGTCTTTCCAGCGGAATTCATAGCGCGCTTTTCCCATGGCATTGTCTCGGATTTCAGCTCCCGGATGACCTTTGGCCAAGTCGGCCGCATGAGCTGCTATTTTATACGCGATAACGCCGTTTCGTACGTCTTCCCTGTTAGGAAGTCCCAAGTGTTCTTTAGGCGTGACATAACATATCATAGCTGTGCCGTACCATGCAATTTGTGCAGCACCGATAGCCGAAGTGATATGGTCATATCCCGGTGCAATATCGGTGGTGAGAGGACCGAGTGTATAGAACGGTGCTTCGTGGCAACTGGATAATTGCCTGTCCATGTTTTCTTTGATTTTTTGCATAGGAATATGTCCCGGACCTTCTATAATGACTTGTACGTTATGTTTCCAGGCTTTGAGCGTAAGTTCTCCCAGTACGTCCAGTTCCAGAAATTGAGCCCGGTCATTTGCGTCATATATGGAGCCGGGGCGCATCCCGTCTCCCAGAGATATGGCTACATCATATTGTTTTAATATTTCACAAATGTCATCAAAATGGGTGTATAGAAAACTCTCTTCATTATGGATGATACACCATTTCGTCATGATGGAACCTCCCCGGGAAACAATACCGGTAAGGCGTTCTTTTACGAGTTCTGCATGAGCCTTGAGTACACCGGCGTGTATGGTGAAATAATCTACTCCCTGCTCGCATTGTTCGATGAGTGTATCTTTATATATTTCCCAGGTAAGATCTTCTACACGTCCTTTTACTTTTTCCAGGGCCTGGTAGATAGGAACTGTTCCCATAGGTACAGGGCAATTGCGTATAATCCACTCTCTTGTTTCGTGTATATTGTCTCCGGTGGACAGATCCATAAGTGTATCTCCCCCCCAGTGGCAGCTCCATACGGCTTTATCGACTTCTTCTTCTATACCTGACGAAAGGGCAGAGTTACCGATATTCGTATTTAATTTCACCAGAAAATTGCGGCCTATGATCATAGGTTCTGCTTCCGGATGATTGATATTTGCCGGAATAATGGCCCGTCCTTCAGCTACTTCCTGACGTACGAATTCGGGGGTTATATGGGTTTTTATTCCTAATTCTTCATTCTGAAGATTTTCCCGGATGGCTATATATTCCATTTCCGGAGTGATTATTCCCTGGCGTGCGTAATACATTTGTGTGATTTCCTTACCTGCTTTGGCTCTGTATGGAAGATGCGTATTTTTGAAACGGATGGAGGAGAGTTTCGGATCTTTTTTGCGGTTTTTCCCATACTCCGAAGTGATATCGTTTAATTGTTCCACATCATTCCGTTCTTTGATCCACGGTTCACGCAAGCGTGGTAATCCTTCATTAATATCTACATCTATATCGGGATCGGTAAAAGGTCCGCTTGTGTCATATACGTAAACCGGAGCATTCGGGATAAAAATTCGTTCTCCGTTCTCTATATTTACTGTGTCGGTAAGGTTTATTTTTCTCATACCTACTTTTATAGGGAACAGCTTTCCTTTGATATATATTTTTTCTGAGCCGGGATAAGAGTCTTTGATTATTTTATTAACTTTCATGTGTGTTATTGATTATTTAGTCCAAAAAAGAAGTTAGAGGGCTGCTTGCTTCTGCATGTTTAGCCTGTCGGCCCAATCCGGCTTCGTATGCTGTTCTTCCGGCTATTGTCGCTAATTTAAAAGCTTCGGCCATTGCTACCGGATTCCCGGCTACTGCAATAGCGGTATTCACAAGTACCGCATCGGCTCCGAGCTCCATTGCTTCCGAGGCGTGGGATGGAGCCCCTATTCCTGCGTCTACCACAACGGGAACCGTGCTTTGCTCTATAATGATTTCCAACAGGTCTCTGGTACGAAGTCCTTTATTTGTACCGATAGGTGCACCCAAAGGCATTACAGTTGAAGCTCCGGCTTCTTCCAGACGTTTACATAAGACGGGATCGGCCTGAATATAAGGGAGTACAATGAATCCCATTTTAGATAATTCTTCTGTTGCTTTAAGAGTTTCTATGGGATCGGGCAGAAGATATTTAGGGTCGGGGTGGATTTCCAGTTTAATAAAATTTGTACCGAAAGCTTCCCTGGAAAGCTGTGCTGCCAGTACCGCTTCTTTAGCGTTCCGTACACCAGATGTGTTTGGCAGCAACTGTATCGTATTGCGGTCGATGTGTACCAACATATCGTCATTCGCATTGTCCATGTCGATACGTTTCATAGCTACGGTAACCATTTCGGTTCCGGATGCTTTTATAGCTTCGGCCATCGTATGGTTGGAACTGAACTTACCGGTTCCGATAAAAAGTCTGGAGGAGAATTCTCTTCCGCCGATGATCAGTTTTTTCATTTTCTGTTTTTATTTAATAAATTAATAATTTTACTTGTTTCGGTTTTGGGTGAGGAGGAGTTGAGTATAGCACCGGATAAGGCTATACCGGAAACACCTGTTTGCATGATATCGGAAATATCTTCCGTTGTAATTCCTCCTATAGCCACTACCGGTACTTTAATGTCATGTTTGCGACATTCTTCCATGATTTTTTTGTAGCCTTCCAGCCCTAAAACAGGACTTAGTTTCTTTTTAGTTTCGGTAAACCGGAAGGGCCCCAGCCCTATGTAATCTACATCTTGTGCTACCAGTTGCTGAATATCTTCAAATGTGTTGGCGGTTCCTCCTATAATGTATTGTTCGCCTATTTTTTTTCTGGCATCTGCAGGCGGCATGTCGTATTTACCCAGATGTACTCCGTCTATTTCCAGCTCTGCAGTCAGTTCGACGTGATCGTCTAATATAAGAAGCGCTTCATATTTCTTGCATATCTCTTTTAATTCCAGAGCTGTTGCTTTCACCTCATCGATAGTTGAGTCTTTCATGCGTAGCTGTATCCATTTACATCCTCCTTCCAGAGCTTCTTTTGCTCCTTCGATGGTACTATATTGGTTGTTTTGATGGGTAATGAACTGTAACATGATATTTTTATTTTAATTGTTCTTGAATATGTTTTAATTGTATTTTAACACCTTCTACCGTTTTAAAGTTCCACAGATAGCCTAAAAAGGCGGCACCTCCGAAACCATAGCTTTTTAATTCGGGGATATGTTCGGGAGTTATTCCGCCCAAAGCATAGATGCGATGATCGATTATGCCTTCGGCAGACGCTTGTTTAAGTACAGAAGGTGAAAAAGCAGATATATATCCTTGTTTGGATATGCTATTGTAAATGGGACTAAGAAACAGATAATCCCTTTTGGAAAATAGGTTTAATTCGGTTAAAGTATGACAGGATTGGCTTATACTACCAGAAAAACCTGCAGGGGGGATTTTATGTCGTGTATTGAGGTGAATTCCTTTCAGGGAGTATTTGGATGCCAAAGAGAAATGGTCGTGAATAACAATATTCCCATACCATTTATCCGGAATCCGTAACAGAAGTTTTTCGGTTTCTTCTTCTGTATGATGAGGTTTACGTAAATGGAGCACATCCAGCCCTTCCTCTAAAAGAGCTGTGATGAGCTTTTGTTCGTTGTTGAAAATATATTCAGTGGTAATTCCTATAATTTTCATTGATTATTATATAGCATCAACCTCCGCAGGTTGCCTGAATGACGGTTACTTTGTCTCCGTCTTTCAAGAATGTATCCATCCATTCGTCTTTCGGTATGACCCTGTTATTGACGGCTACCGCTGTACCTTCGGATGATATGCTTTGCCCTAATAGGAGATCTCTTAATGTTACTCTGCTTCCGACGCAGATTTCTTGATGATTCAAAAATACTTTCATGATGAGAAATTAATTTCAAGTTTTAGGTAATATATTTTTTTAATTTATTAGGTGCATAAAAATGATTTAAGGGTCCGTGACCAGCACCGATTTTTACATCGGCTCCCGATATGATCGCCTGATTAATGAAATCCTTTGCGCAAGTTACAGCTTCCGGCATCGCTTTTCCTAAAGCCAAATATGATGCGATAGCGGAAGAAAGAGTGCAACCCGTTCCATGCGTGTTGCTTGTTTCCACTTTATGGGCCGACAATTCAATAGGAGGTTGGTCTACAGAGAATAATATATCCGTGACTACAGTTCCTTTTAAATGGCCGCCTTTCATTAGTACATTCCTGCAACCCTTTTTTAATAATATTTCTCCAGCGCGATATAGATCGGAAATATTGTTTATGTCAATTTCGCTTAATAAACTTGCTTCGTCCAGATTCGGTGTGAGAAGAGACGCATCTTTCATTAATACAGACTTGATAATCTCTATAGCTTCGTCTTCTACTAACTTATGTCCCGATGTTGAGATCATGACCGGGTCCAGAACGATATGTCTTATTTTGTATCGAGAAAGAGTTTCCCAAACGGTTCTGGCTATTTCTCCTGAATACAACATACCTATTTTTATGGAATCGGTTCCTATATCATCCAGAACAGCTTCGATCTGTTTTTTTACGATATGAGAAGCAATCGGTTGTATACCGGTCACTCCCAATGTATTTTGAGCTGTTATCGCTGTTATCGCCGATGTTGCAAAGATACCAATAGCTGATATCGTTTTTATATCGGCTTGAATTCCGGCTCCGCCTCCACTGTCAGAACCAGCTATAGTCAGGCATTTGAAATATGTATTCATTTCTTCTATCGGTTATATAGAAGGGAGCAGAAGGCTGAATATAGCTTAATAATTGACAGATTCTATGAACAATGTTCCTACGCCGGTATTATCCGTCTCAGGTTCATAGGGTATAATCTCAGCCATATTCAAATTTGGCACCCCTCTTGTTTCGCTCACAAATATATGCAAAAAAGAACTATTACATAGTTAAATTTGTGTAAATACAAAGTAGTTTATAAAAAAAACATATTAAAAAAAGAAAGGGTTGTACCGGCAGAAACGATACAACCCTCGAATATATACATCAAAAAATAAAAGCCGGAAATATTGTTATAAGTTTTTTAATTACTTTCGGGTCTGTAATACGGAATCTTTATATAAGTTTCTTGTTTACCGAGAAAATCAATTTTACTTATGCTTGTTGACGTTGATCCGTTAAAAGATTTGGCTTTGAAAATCAATGTTATATTGACTTCTTTGTTCGTCGGATATTCCGGTAATATGAATGAAATGTATTCCGATACTGTTGTCCCTTTTTTTTCTGTTTCCGGAGTAACATCTCCTTTATCATAAACCAGTACTAATGTATCGGAATTAAGTTCGGTATCGTAATTACCGCTCCGGAAAAGTTGAACAGAACCTTTTATTCCGTTTTCTACCTCATATTTGGCATATGATAGATTTAATAAATTATCATCTTTTCTGTATGTTATATATGGCTGTACTAATGCAGCGTTCGGAATAGTATCACTGGTATATTCTGTCATGAAAAAATCCCTTACGTAGGATTTATCAAATGCAGCATAGTCGAGTGTTGCTTCTAAATAAGAGTTATTTCCGCTGGGTTGTTTGTCATAATCGACAGAAAAACTGGTAATTACGCGATCTACTCCACTTAAATTGGATTGCTGAAATGCATTACTGCTTATTTTTATATCCATATTATCCAATTGTATATAGGGGATGCCGTTTGCGGTACGTTGTACACTGCCTAAACTTAATCCTGCCATACTATTTCCGCCGTCAATACAGCCGGTTAATAGAACGGAGGAGATAATAATACTGCATAATAAAATTACTTTCTTCATCTTTTTTACTTTCATCTATATTGATTCTATTATTTGGTTTTGGTGTTTTTAGTAGGAGGGAGAGGAGCCATCGCTATTATTAGAAACTACTTCTCAGACCTACATTAATTCCGAAATTAAGCGGTTTTTCTTTCCAGATATTTTTGATCTCGCTACCGTTGTCAAAATAATATCCCATTGTGGGTTCCGCATAAACGGCGAACATCTTGTAAAAAGTGAGAGATGCTCCCAACTTAAAGTGAACGGAGAGTTGTGTTTTATTATCTGTGAATTTTTCGAAGTCTTCTCCTTCGAACTGTTCACTTCTACTCAGATCTTTATGCGAACCTCTTATATTAAAGTCTGCTTTTCCTCCGGCCGAAGCGTAAAAAGTTACAATACCGACGCGAGCAAAGCGGTAGTTGATGTTGACAGGAATACCCAAATAATGTAATTCCTGCTTTCCTTTCAAACTCATGTCTTCCGTTTTATAATCGGAATGAAGGTAACTGTATACTAATCCTGTTTCTATTCCCCAGTTTTTAGCAAAGGTTTTTTCAACTGTGATTCCTGCTGATATAGGCATTCTGTGAGTATACTTTAAAACAGGAGCACTGCTTAATGTAGGAATATTTTTAAAATTTCCATTGTTGTGATTGACAGAATTTCCCGGTATAGTATTGGAAGCGAGCAGGTTCAGTGTAAATCCTGATGAAGATTTTTTATTCTGTGTTTCTATTTCAGGCAAAACTTTTCCGGCATTCTCAAAATCCTGTAGTTTCTGTTCATATTCTTTGTCCGTTATGGAAGTATGTTTGTCGTTATGGTTTATTTTTTCTTCTGTAGTGGTTTCTTTATTCTCCGTTTTTATTATAGCAACAGAATTTTCTTTGACCGATATAGTACTTTTTTTTGCATCACTGACTTTTTCGGTTTGAACAATTTCTTTTGTTTGTAAAGCGATTGTTTTATATATAGGTCCTGTTCCCGAAACTTTTGAGGGACTTGTTTTTTCCGGTATTTCCAACTGGGTTGGCTTATCTTGTGGTGAAGAGAGAGATACTACCGGCTTTATTGTTTGTGGAGGTACCGAATCCGGAGCCCATGTAAAAATACTAATACCTACGATTCCTGCTATAATGGCGGCTGCCGATGTCCATAAGATACGACGAAATGGAACTACCTTTTTACGTGGTAATTCATTCTCGATAGATTCCCATAAATTTACAGGAACATTAGCCTCATAATCTGCTAATTTCGATTGAATAAGATGTTCAAATCTTTTATCGTCCATCGGGAGTCGTTCTTTTCTTACAGTTCATTTAATTTTTTTTGTATCAGTTTTTTTGCCCGTGTATATTGAGATCGTGACGTACTTTCGTTAATACCCAAAGCATCTGCGATCTCTTTATGTGAATAGCCTTCAATCGCAAACATGTTAAATACGGTTCGGAAGCCGGGAGGAAGTTCTGCAATTATTTCCAACAGTTCTTCCGCGGATATTTGTTCGATAGCCGAATAGTCGGGTTCTTTCAGTAAATCCGGAGTGTCGATATCGATACATTCTTTCAGAATATCATTTTTTCTAAGTTCTTCCAGAGCTGTATTTATAAAGATACGTTTCATCCATCCTTCAAAAGAACCTTCATGATTAAAAGAACCTATTGCCGTAAAAACCTTTATGAAGCCGTCTTGTACCATATCCTGAGCCATTTCTTTGTTATTGGCATAGCGCAGACAGATACCCATCATTTTGCGCGCATAGGTTTCATACAGAATCCTTTGTGCTTTGGCATCATTGTTCTTGCAGGCTTTTATCAGTTCTTTTTCGGTCATTCTCTCTTCAACTCCCTCAACCCGCAGTTATATATAAGATGCGACAGAAAGTGCAAATGCTGCATGGGTGAGTAAAAATATTTAAGCAGTTTCTCTTATATATTTTAATGAGAAACTGCCGGTTTGTTATAATAACATTAGATTTTCTATATATTTTATGATGTGATTGTTATATTAGTTTATGTATAACAAGCCCTGATCTTAGTTTAGGTTCGAACCATGTGGTTTTGGGTGGCATGATATTTCCTGTGTCTGCAATATCCATTAATTGTTTCATGGATACAGGGTAAAGGGCGAGAGCCATTTTCATTTCTCCGCTGTCCACTCTTTTTTGTAATTCTTCCAAACCTCGTATTCCACCCACAAAATCTATACGTTTATCGCTTCTAAGGTCTTTTATACCTAATATGTCCCTTAAAATAAAATTGGAAGATATGGTTACATCCAGAATATCTATCGGGTCATTGTCATCGTATGTATCCGGTTTAGCGGTCAGGGAATACCAGTTTCCATCTATATATAAAGCAAAATTATGCAACCGGTCCGGTCTGTAAATATTGTTTCCTTTTTTTTCAACAATAAAATGAGACGATAGTTTTTTTATAAAATCATCCGGAGTTAACCCGTTCAGGTCTTTTACGACACGGTTATAATCGATAATATTCAGTTGAGATTCGGGGAAACAGACTGCGAGGAAATAATTATATTCTTCGTCTCCGCGATGATCCGGATTTTGTTTGGATTTTTCAGCACCTACGAGTGCAGCTGCTGCTGTACGATGGTGTCCATCTGCAATATATAGTGCCGGGATAGTTTCAAATATGGAAGTTATCCGGTCGATGGTTTCTTTATCTTCAATAATCCAGAAATGGTGTCCAAAACCGTCGGGGGATATAAAGTCATATTCAGCTTTCCGGGTTGTAATGCGGCTGATGATTTCATTTAATTCCGGCTGGTCGGGATAAGCAAAAAATACAGGTTCTATATTGGCATTATTTATGCGTACATGTTTCATCCGGTCTTCTTCTTTGTCTCTTCGGGTGAGTTCATGCTTTTTTATAATGCCGTTCAGATAATCTTCCATGTGTGTACATACCACCAATCCGTATTGGGTATGTCCGTTCATAGTCTGAGCATATATATAGTATCTTTCTTCGGAATCCTGAACCAGCCATCCGTTCTTTTGGAATTTGTTGAAGTTCTCAACGGCTTTCGTATATACCCTTTCATCATGTTCGTCGGTTCCCGCTTCGAAATCTATTTCGGGTTTAATGATGTGATACAAAGATTTTTCGTTTCCTTCTGCCTCTTTCCGGGCTTCTTCGGAATTAAGTACGTCATAAGGTCTGGATGCTACTTGTTCTACCAGGTTTTTAGGGGGTCTTAGCCCTTTAAAAGGTTTGATCCTTGCCATATAGAATAGATATGTGAGATTATGTTATTCTTTGGTATATCTGATGATCGTTTGTTCCCGGTCAGGACCTACCGATACGATTTTGATGGGAACTTCAAGTTCGTTTTCCAGAAAAGACAGATATGCATTGAATTCTTCGGGGAATTCATCTTCACTTTTCATTTTTGTCATATCTGTTTTCCAGCCGGGTAATTCCACATAAACAGGCTCTATTTTATTGTCTTCGATAGAATAGGGGAATTCCGTTACTTCTTGTCCTTTAATGTTATAAGCGACACATGCCTTAATGGTTTCGAAGTCATCCAGAACATCACTTTTCATCATGATGAGCTGGGTTACTCCGTCTACCATAATGGCATATTTTAATGCAACGAGATCTATCCATCCACAGCGGCGTTCGCGTCCGGTAACAGCACCGTATTCATGCCCGATTGCCCGTATCTTTTTTCCGGTTTCGTCATGTAATTCGGTGGGAAAAGGTCCGCTGCCCACTCGTGTACAATAAGCTTTAAAAATTCCGTATACGTCTCCTATTTTATTCGGGGCAATTCCCAATCCGGTACAAGCTCCGGCACAAACGGTATTGGAAGAGGTTACGAAAGGATAGGAGCCAAAATCTACATCCAGCATCGTTCCTTGTGCGCCTTCTGCCAAAATGCTTTTACCTTCTTTCAAATAACGATTGATGACATGTTCGCTGTCTATGATGTTAAAACGTTTCAGATATTCAATGGCTTCAAACCATTTTGTTTCAAGTTCAGACAGGTCATAAGAGTAGTTAAGCGAATGTAATATGTTCTCATGCTTTTCTTTCGCTTTATTATATATTGCCTGGAAATCAAGAAATATATCTCCGATTCTTACACCGTTACGACTCACTTTATCGGTATAAGTAGGACCGATACCTTTACCTGTCGTACCTATTTTTGCGTCGCCTTTGGCTGCTTCATATGCAGCGTCCAGTATACGATGGGTAGGGAGTATTAAGTGCGCCTTTTTGGAAATGTACAGGTGCTTGGTTAAATCATGTCCGCTGGCAGCAAGACTTTCAGCCTCTTCTTTGAATAAAATGGGGTCCAGAACGACTCCGTTACCGATCACATTGATTTTACCACCTTGGAATATGCCCGACGGGATAGACCGTAATACATACTTCTCACCGTTGAATTCCAGTGTGTGACCGGCATTGGGACCTCCCTGAAAACGTGTTATAACGTCATAACCGGGGGTCAATACATCTACGACTTTTCCTTTTCCTTCGTCGCCCCATTGTAATCCTAAAAGAACGTCAACTTTCATAATTGTTTTTAATGAATTCTTATTTGATTGTAAATATTATTTTTGATTATGTATATTCTTTTTCTTTTCGGCTTTCATACACCGGCTGCATATTCCATAGACATACAGGGAATAATATGAGGTGACGAAATTATTGAATTTTTTATTATTAAGGATACTCAGTAAATCCAGATCTTTTACTTCTCTGATTCTACCGCATTGAGTGCATATAAGATGGTGGTGATTAGCTGTGTTGAACGCTTTTTCGTACTGTAACGGATTATTACCGAACTGATGCTGTCTGACTAACCCTGCGTCTACCAACAGGCCTATAGTATTGTAGATGGTGGCTTTGCTCACTCTGTATTCACATTGTGTCATGATTTCGTACAAAGAACAGACATCAAAGTGTACATTCATAGAGTAAATTTTTTCCAACACGGCAAAACGTTCCGGTGTTTTCCGAAGCTTCTTGACTTCCAGGTATTGGGTAAATTTTTGTTTAACCAACTCTTTTGTTTTGTCTTCCGGCATAGCTGTAATCGTATGACGACAAAGTTATGTATTTTTTATGGTAAGAACAACATAAAAAAGAAAGCAATATCCTTTTTATTTTAAACGAAGATTGGATTTCTGGTAAAAAACGTGTTGTTGTTAAATATATATCTTGATAGGTCTGCATTCTATGAAGAAAAAATAAGTCACTCAACAATATTATTGAAAGTATTATAATATTGATGATAATAATAACCGTATTTATATGGTGGTGACGGTTCTGAATTGTTTATAATTAAAAGATATGATCTATTCCGGAAAATATTCTTTGCATATTTCATATTCTAAGTACAGGTCTTCAGCAATCTTTTTTTGTTTCGTATTACCATTTTTGTCCCATTCTGATATGACAGGAATCAGTTTGTCTGCGAAGTTTTTTATTTTCATTCCCCGTTTGAGACAAGACAATGAGATAAAGGCTGTCATGTGGTTCCCGGAAATACATTGTTTAAGCCCTTTTGCTATTATCACTTCGTTTTCTGTAGAAGAAAAATGATTTGTTTTTATCATTAAAGATATAATTAACCGATAGCCTGTATAAATAGCCATATTGCCTTTATTCTGGATACATTCGAGTGCCAGCTCTTTTGCGAATGGCAGATTTTGGAAAAGATTTTTGCAACAGCTGTCTGCTATTTCGGTATAAGGAATATCGTTTATCCACCTGTAGGCATGCTCTTTATCAAATTTTTCTGCCGGATAAAGATAGGGTGCCAGCATCATGGATTCTCTTACTGCTTTATCTTCCCATAATTTTTCAGCCAGTTCTTCATTTGGCGAGTATGATGATGCTATTTCTTTGATGAGAGGTTGTGTAAGGCCGAAATTTATTTTATAGTTCATTCCCTTTTCCCGCATGCTAGCAGATACTATACCGTTCATCGAAAGCCTGAAACGCCGTTTTATCTCTTTTATCTCATTGTCCATGATCATGTCGTTTAAGTAAGCCGTATGCAAAGTAATAATAAATTCCAATTATGACAAAAAGAAACCGCCTTGTCGGTGACAGGGCGGTTCTGTATTAATTTTAAAGATGGCCGTTTATTCATTATATGTAGGCAGGGGAGAATAATCTTTGGAATAGCGAAGCATTTGTTCAGCATAACCTTCGTCATAAGAAACAGTGACATCGGTAATATCTCCGTTTTTGTCATATACAGGAGTATATACCGGATTTACAAATCCTTTGTAAGGGGCTATATTCAATTTTGCGTAGCGCTCCAAAATTTCTTTATGAAGGGCCGGGTCTACTTTAACTCCGTAATTTTCTACCAGTTTCCGACCTGCTTCCAAATCTCCTTCCGATTTGATTCGTTGTACTTCGGCCAGCAATTCTCCCAGCAGATTACGCATTTTTTCATAATCGTTAATAACGACAAAAGTCTTTCCGTCTCGTTTTACAAATTCGATTACGTTATCGTCAAGACCTTTTTCATATACCCAACGGGCGATAAGCTGGCGGTTACGCATATGAGATTCTTCGATATTATTGCCAGGAATAATGCGGGTGAGCTGTGTCATAAGGCCGTTCATCATATACTTATAATATTCTGCTTTGTAAGCATCCGGAGTAGGAAGCAATCCTAGTTCGGTTATTTTAGGATCGGCCATATAATAAAGGGCAAAGAGGTCGGCGCGTGTTTCTTCTAATGTGGATCCGTAAGCTTTAAGTGCGTCAGGATCTACTCCGGGGAGAAGTTTTCCGGAACCATGTCCCAGGCATTCATGTAAGTCTGTATGCAGATTGTCGGCCTGAAAACCGTATTTATCCATCAGTTCTCTTGTAGCATCGTCATATACAAATTCTTCGGCGAATCCGTTCCCGTGAGCAGCCATGTCGTAAGCTTCTGTTATATTTTCAATAGTGACCGATTTTGAACCGTGCATGTGACGAATCCAATTGGAATTAGGAAGGTTGATGCCTATAGGGGTTGCCGGATAACAGTCCCCGGCTAGTATTGCAGCTGTTATTACTTTTGCCGAAACACCTTTTACTTCCTCTTTTTTGAACCGTTTATCTACAGGGGAATGATCTTCAAACCATTGAGCATTCTGGCTGATGACATGGGTACGTTCCGATGCTTCTTTGTTTTTGAAATTAACGATGGACTCCCAACTGGCTTTCATTCCGAGGGGATCGCCGTAGCTTTCGGTAAATCCGTTTACAAAGTCGATATCCGAGTTCAGGTCCTTAACCCACAAGATTGCATATTCGTCAAATTGCCTTAGGTTTCCGCTTTTATAATATTCTATCAGTTTTTCAATAACGGCTTTTTGCTGGTCGTTCTCTGCAACCGTGGCTGCTTTTTCCAGCCAGTAAACTATTTTTTCAAGAGCTTGTGTATAAAGTCCGCCTATTTTGTAAGTTTCTTCTATAATTTTGCCGTCTTTTTTAACCAGACGGCTGTTAAGTCCGTAAGATATAGGCATCGTATCGTTCGGATCTTTCATTTTGTTATAGAAATTTTCTACTTCGACTTGGGTTACTCCGTCGTAATAGTTACCGGCCGAAGTAAGTATAAGGTCTTCGCCTTCTGTCTGATTTACCCGTTTTTTCAGCAGTTCCGGATTGAATATGACGGGAACGATATCCGATAATAAATTATCAACACTTTGTCCTTCTTTTACAGGCAAGGTTGACGGGTCTACCGATTTTACAGCTTCGGTAAAGAAACTTTCAGAAAAACCGGGAGTAAATTTATCGGTAGAATAGTGGTGGTGTATACCGTTGGAGAACCATACTTGTTTTAAATAAACTTCCAAAGCTTTAAATTCCGGGTCGTTTTTATCTCCGGTGTAATTCTGATATACCGATTCTAAGGTACGTCGGATAGCGAGATTCAGTTTACCTTGCTGGTCGAAAAGAATATCACGTCCGTTTAGAGCTGCTTCCGTGAGATAATAGACAAGTTCTTTTTGTTTAAGGGACAGGTCTTCGAATCCGGGTACTTTATAACGGAGTACTTCCAGATCGGCGAATCTTTCAACTGAATAATTGAAATCGTCTTTGTCCGTTTCGGCTTTTTGAGTAGAGCACGAAAGTAATGTAGCTATAGCCATCATTGTACATGCGATTTTTTTCATATAACGTTGTTTTTGTGTTTAAGTTCTTTTTATTCGACATATAATACCAGTCCTTTCAGGTATTCACCTTCGGGATGGTATATATTTACCGGATGGTCTGCCGGTTGAGTAAGCTGATGTAAGATGCGGACGCTTCGTCCCGATTGTGCAGCGGCACTGAACACAGCCAGCCTGAAATTCTCTTTGCTGACTACCTGGGAACAGGAAAATGTAAACAAAATTCCTCCCGGTTTAATTTTTTCGAAAGCCTTTGCATTGAGTTTCCTGTATCCCTGGAGTGCATTATTCAGTACTTTTTTATGTTTTGCGAACGCGGGCGGGTCAAGTATGATCAAATCATACTGGTCTCCCATCGTATCCAGGTATTTGAACGCATCTTCGGCAAATGCCTGGTGGCGGTTATCCCCCGGGAAATTTAACTCGACATTCTCACAAGTGAGATCTATTGCTTTAGCGGAACTATCTACAGAGTGTACCAGCTTTGCACCTCCTCTCATGGCATAAAAGGAGAAACCTCCCGTGTAACAGAACATGTTCAGGACAGAGCGGTCTTTTGAATATTTTTCCAGTAAGGAGCGGTTTTCCCGTTGATCGACAAAGAAACCTGTTTTTTGTCCGCGTAACCAGTCCACATGAAATTTGAGTCCGTATTCAGTTGCGATGTTGCCGGCATTCTCTCCGAAAAGATATTCGTTTTCGGGATCTAACTCTGCTTTGTAAGGCAACGTTGTTTCCGATTTATAATAAATACTTTGCAATGCGTCACCCATGACTTCTTTTAAGGCCTGTGCCAAAGTGTGGCGTGCATAATGCATTCCGGGGGAATGTGCCTGAACGACGGCTGTTTTATCGTATATGTCGATTATTAGTCCGGAAAGATTATCTCCTTCGCCATGTACGAGACGATATGTATTGTTATAATCACCGTTTATAAGTCCTATGCTCCGGCGCATCCGGTAAGCAACATTCAGTCTCTTTTTGTAGAATTCCAGGTCTATATTTTCTTTCATGAATGAAAGGATACGGACAGCAATACTTCCTATCTGGTAGTGGCCTGTTCCTACAAAATTTCCTTTCCAGTCTATGATCTCGACAACATCGCCTTCCTCGGGCTGGCGTTCAAAACGGTCAATAGCTCCTGAAAATACCCAGGGATGAAATCTTTTGAACGATTCTTCTTTTCCCGGTTTAAGGGTTATTTTGATATATTTCATTGTTAATGGATTAGCGTTTTATTTAAAGAAAAACCGGAATATATCGTTGCCGTTGGCGAATATTAGAAGAGCGAAAAGAAATATCATTCCTCCGATCTGGGCATATTCCATTACTTTCTCATTGGGTTGTCTGCGGGTTATGACCTCATATAGCAGGAACAATACATGTCCTCCGTCAAGAGCCGGTATAGGCAGTATATTCATGAAAGCCAGAATAACAGAAAGGAATGCTGTCATGCTCCAGAATGATTCCCAGTCCCAGGTAGCGGGAAATATGCTTCCTATTGTGCCGAAGCCACCTAGTTGCTGGGCTCCTTCTTTCGTGAACACATATTTCATACTGCTGATATAATTTTTTAGCTTGGTGACACCTATTTCTATTCCCTTGGGAATAGATTCCAGAAAGTTATAATGTTCTGTCGTTAAACTGTATATTTGAGTTATGGGGGTGAAATAAACACCGATACGTCCCTCGTTATCTGTTTTTATAGCCAGAGTATCAGTTTTGCCGTTTCTTAAAAAAACAATATCCATGCTCTTGTTTGGATTCTTAAGAATAATATTGGAAAATTCAGAATATGAAGGAGCTGATATTCCGTTCACTGCGATAATACTATCTCCTTTTATCAGTCCTGCTATTCCCGCCCCCATGGTAGGAATGACAGAATCTATGACATTGGGCTGCCGGTAGGTTGCAAATTTTGCTTCTTCATCAATGACTTTGAGCATGAATTTATCCGGAATATTTATGATAACGGTGTCTGTTCCGTTTCTCAGCACTTTTACTTTTTTGGCTTCTATCATGGCTTGAACCGCATCTCCCGACATATATTCCAGTTTCATATCATCAGCATACAACGGGATATCACCGTTCTCAAATCCTATTTCTTTGGCAGCTTCGCAATATTCCATTCCTGCTTTTGCTTCACTGAAGGGCAGGTAAGTCGTTCCCCAGGTATAAGCAATCATGGCGTAAATGATAATAGCCAGTATGAAGTTGAATATTACGCCTGCCGTCATGATAAGAAGACGTTGCCAGGCTGGTTTAGAACGAAATTCCCATGGTTTTGCGGGTTGCTTTAACTGTTCTTTATCCATAGATTCGTCTATCATACCGGATATTTTTACATAACCTCCTACAGGCAACCACCCAATTCCGTATTCGGTATCACTGTTTTTAGGTTTGAATTTGAATAGGGAAAACCAGGGATCGAAAAAAAGATAGAATTTTTCAACTCTAACTTTGAATATCCGGGCAAATATAAAGTGGCCGAACTCATGTACTATTACCAAAATCGATAAACTAAGAATGAGCTGTAATGCCTTAATTAAAAAAGTCTCCATGTTGTAATTGTTATAATCGTGTTATAAATTTGTAATAAGTTCATTGGCATAACAACGTGTTTCCTCGTTTGTTTGCACATAATCTTCATAAGTCGGTTTCTGAACAAAAGCGATATGTTCCAGACACTTTTCTACTATTTTATTGATCTGTAAATATTTAATTCTGTCCTGCAGAAATGCGGCGACAGCTATTTCGTTAGCTGCGTTGAGTATGCAGGGCATATTCCCTCCTGTATTGGCGGCTTCGAATGCATGCCGAAGTAGGGGGAACCGTTCCGTATCGGGATGTTCGAATGTAAGATTGCAATAGTCTTCCAGTTTAAGTTTCTGGCAGGTGTTTGGGAGCCTTTCGGGAAATGACAGTGCATACTGTATGGGGAGTTTCATGCTTTGAGTTCCCAGTTGGGCTTTTATGGTACCGTCCTTAAATTGTACCATAGAGTGAATAATAGACTGAGGGTGGACGGCTATTTGTATTTGTTCGGGGGGGACGTCAAACAACCATTTGGCCTCTATCATTTCAAAGCCCTTGTTCATGAGCGTGGCTGAATCTATCGTGATCTTATGCCCCATGTTCCATTTCGGATGTTTCAATGCGTCTTGTTTGGTTACGTGCGCCAGTTGTTCAGGAGTAAATGTTCTGAAAGGACCTCCGGATGCGGTAAGAATGATTTTGTCGATAGGATTGTTAAATTCTCCCACCAGACATTGGAATATAGCCGAATGCTCCGAATCTACGGGTATAATGGGGGCTTTGTTTTCTATCGCCATTTGTCTTATCAGGTCGCCAGCCACGACCAGTGTTTCTTTGTTGGCTAAAGCTATAGTTTTATGTGCTTTTATGGCACGTATTGTAGGTTGTAGCCCCGAATAACCTACCATGGCGGTAATTACTATATCTATAATGGACGATTCTACAATTTGATTAATAGCATCTTTTCCGGTATATACTTTAATGGGCAGATCGGCCAACGCGTCTTTTAACCGTTCATAATGTGTTTCGTTGGCAATGACGACTGCTTCCGGAAGGAATTGTCTCGCCTGAGAAATTAGTAAGTCTATATTATTATTAGCCGTAAGAGCATATATATCAAATAGATCGGGATGTTCGGCCACGACCTCAAGGGTTTGAGTCCCTATCGATCCGGTAGAACCAAGTATAGCAAGTTGTTTCTTCATTATGTGATTCGCTTCTGTTTTCTTTTTTGTAAAACGCTGTAAAGTTACAAAATAAAACGTTTATACCTCGTATTTACGGGTGTTTTGTCCCCTTGCTTCAGAAGGAAATGTAATCTTTCGGATCTAATGATTTTCCCAAATGCCAGAGTTGTATCTCTACATCGTCAGGATTTGCCTGGGGATATGGAGTATAACCTGCCAAGGCTATTTTTTCTCCTCCATTTACCCTGTCTCCTACTTTTTTCAGCAATCCGGCATTATATAAATACATGGATATAAAATTATTGCTGTGCTGAACTTCAATAACGTACCCGCATTCGGCAGTAAATGCCGCAAATATGACAGTGCCGTCGAGAATTGCCGATACAGGTGCGTTTTTTGCTGCCTGTATGTCTATTCCGAAATGCCCTTCGGACGGATTGTATGATTTTTTGACAGATCCTTTGACAGGAGTAAAGAAGATAAGACCATCGGTAGGTATGTTATTATTGAATACATGTAAGGTATATTTTTCTTCTTTTTCGTACTCTTTTACAAATTCGGCCGCTTCGGGCGATTTTTCTTTCAGAGAGTTTAAAGAGTAGAGCTTGGTGGTGTCTCGTGATGAAATGGAATCGATACTGATATTACCTGTGATGATTGCTGCGATATTTTTTATGTATGCATCTTTAAGAGCTATTTCGTGAGACAAAGAATCGATACGCAGAGAGTTATCTATCATAACAGCACGGTCTTCCGACTTTAAGTATCCGGGTAAAAGATTTTTTAATGGAGTACCTATGATTAAGGAAGTGACAGCGATAATCAATGAAAGAATAAGTACGGAGAACAGGGTAAAAGCTCCTAATCGGGAGACCCGGAAAGTCCATACTTCTTCCAGCGTATTTTCATTGAAGAATGAAAGTTTGTATTTTGATTTTACCTTTTTCCAGAAGGTATGCTGTTTTTTTCTTTTTATCATTTTCTCGATTATAGTTTTGTATCGATTACAAATAATATCTATGATTTGCAATCATCTTACTACGACAAATTTACAAATTTAAAACTGAACTAATAGTTGCATTTTGTTTTTTTTAGAAAAGAGAACAACAAGAGTACTGTTTCATCTATTTTTTTATTTTAGGTGCATGATTTAGCAAAAAATATGAACACAATCTTTTCTCTGGTTGTTGTAAGTTACAAAATGCGGAATATCCGATCTACAATAAAATCCTTTTTTAAAGGCAGTCTGGTATCGGTGTTATCCATTTTATTAAAAAAGAAATAATCATATTTTGTAAAACTAAAATCGTTTCAAGATGAAAACAAAACATTTTCTTTATCCTTTAGCTTTAGCTACTGCATTGATCTTCACTTGTTCCGGTACCGGACATGCTCAAGTTACCGTTGTGGAGGAAGATGTAACCGTGACCGATTATGTTCCCGGTAAAGTCGCTTATTATGAGAATACTTTTAAAGACAATTGGTTCATATCTTTAGGAGCCGGTGCACAGACCTTTTTTACAGAACATAAGGGAGGAGATACTCAATATACATTGGCAATGAATTTTGCTTTCGGTAAATGGCTGACTCCTGCTTTCGGTCTTCGTTTAGGAGCAGTAGGCGGTGCTTTGCACCCTATGTCGGCTTATGAAGACGGTGTAATGACACATATGCGTTATGTTGGAGTTTACGGAGATTTAATGTGGAATATGTTCAATACGTTTGCCGGATATAATGAAAAGCGCGTATTCTCTATTATTCCTTTTGTAGGAGGTGGAGGTGCTTTAGCTTTTCACAATACCCAAAATCATCATAAAAAAACTTATGCATTTCCTGTAACGGCCGGTATTAAATTGAACTTCCGGTTGAATCATTATCTGGACTTGTTCTTTGAAGGACGGGGAAATCTGCTGGGTGACCAATTTAACGGTATAGTACAAGGCAAACAGGTAGAATCTATCGTTTCTCTTATCGGCGGTTTTACCATTAAGTTCGGCTCGAACCGTTTCATTGCCTATAATCCTTACGGAGACCGCATGATTATCAATGATCTGAATAGCCGTGTAAACGATTTGCGTTCAAAATTGAATGCTTGCGAATCCAGAGTTGTTGAATGTCCTCCTTGCCCTGAAGTAGAAGAAACTGTTATTGTTGCAGAACCGGATCCTTGCAGTCAGACATTAACGAGTACGGTGCGTTTTACTATCGGTAGTGATGTGATTACTCCTGAAGAAATGGTGAACGTGTACAATATTGCACAATGGATGAATAATAATCCTTCTTGCAGTATAAATGTTGTGGGTTATGCCGACAAAGATACAGGCAGTGCAAAATTGAATATGGAATTAAGTAAGCGTCGTGCACAAGCTGTTGTTAATTCATTGGTCAATAAATATAAAATCGATAAAAATCGTATTAACATTATCGCTAACGGTAGCGACAAACAAGTTTATCCCGACAATAATAACTGGAACCGTATAGTTGTATTCTCAACTACCGCTAACCAGTAATAACTGAAACTCTTTTTTGAGATAAAATGAAAGTGTCCCGCTCATCTTACTATGAGCGGGACACTTTTTGTTTTGTGAGATTTGGATTTTAACTGTTTAATTTTTGAGAATGCTTTTGATTATGACCGGGGCTTTCTCTCTGAATGTTATTTCTGCGTCTTTTACAGAATCACCGCCTATGTCTTCTCCCGTACATTTCCATTTTCCGTCTTCATATATGAAATACCATAAAGAATAATAGTCGGCGGCACTTTTAGTTAACATTGCAGCTAAATCTCCGTATATAAAAGATGAAATAATATTTGTTGAAAGTTTTGAATCTCTATCTGCCGCGCAAACTTCTTGATCTTGCATGTTTTTTACATTATCTCTTATTGATGAGGCTGCATAATTATAATACTCGGAATATTTACCTTCAGCAAAGAGCTTTTGTATATTTATAAATGATAATAACGGCGTATCCATTGAAATTGGAATATCGGTATAGTCTGTTATTTTTTTATGAATAAGTTCTTTTCGATATGTAGCTGTATCTAATGCACCTTTTTTAATTAACACTCTGGTATTTAGTTTTATTATATCCGATCGGCTTTGGTCCTTTTTTACAAAGTAAGAGTAGGACTGATTATTGGTGCTAACGACATCTGTCACCTTTTTGTTTGTAAATAAAATACCCGAATGTTCATCGCATGCATAACCGGATTGTAATTTCCCATCCTCAACATAATTATTATATAAAGCTCTTTTAGATGGTATATTATAATGAGGACAATGACTATATGGCAAAAATCCAAGACCTTCAACTATGGATAGTTTAATAGGTCTGGCATCGCTTATACTGTTCTTAAACCAACAAATAGAACCTGCGCTTCCTCCACTTAAAATGATCCCTTTATCTAATGCTTTTTTTAATATTTTATCTATTTCCTGATATTTCCAAATACCTAACATATTTAAAGTATTTCCTCCTCCTACAACAATTGCATCCATGCTCAATAAAATATCTTCAAAAGATTGTTTTTGGGTTTCGGAATCAATCCATACTTTTAAAATATTTGATTTTATACCTAGTTCCTTACATATATATTCCCAGTATTTTATGTTTTTAGCATTGTCTGCACTTGCTGTTGGAAGATAACAAATTTGTGGGTCGGTTTTATTAATCAGGTTATTAATGTATTCAACGAATTTGTATTCTATATCTCCACCATAAATAAAAATTTGTTGTTTAATTTTTTCTGAATGAATTTCATTTGCATGAGCAGGAAATATAAAGAAGAATAAGAATAAAATGGTCTGAAAGATTTTTTTCATATGGGTTGAGGTAATTTTAATTTTTGAGATATTATGAAAATATCAATATATTATTCCTGGGCGCAATCCTGTATGACTTCGGAAAGAGTAGGGTGGGCGTGAATTATATCCCGTAATTGAGGAAGGGTACATCTGGTGGCAATCAATGCGGTTATTTCGTGTATAAGATCTGCCGCATGGGCGCCCAGTATATGACAGCCTATGATGTTCTCCTGTTCGTCAACAATAATTTTACATAAACCGTCCGGTGATCCCATGCTTAGTGCTTTACCGTTTGTTCTGAACATGGCTTTATGAGATTTGAAAGAAATGTTCTTTTGTTTGCAATCCTCTTCTGTAAGTCCGGTCGCTGCTACTTCGGGGGTTGTGAACACTGCAGATGGTATAAGCTTGAGATTAATATCGTCTCGTTTATTTAAAATATTATTAATTACTTTTTTCCCTTGGTATGTAGCGGCATGAGCCAACATACATTTTCCGTTTACGTCACCTATTGCATATATTCCGGGGACGGTAGTTTCGAAGAAATCGTTCGTAACGATACCTTTTGAAGTTTGCTCTACATGGGTGGCCTCCAGGTTCAATGTTTCCGTATTAGCATTCCTGCCGACAGAAACGAGTACAATGTCGGCAATCGTTTCTTGTTGTACACCTTTAAATTCGTAAGAGATGATAAGCCCGGTATCTTTCGGTTTAATATGACCGACTATTGCCTGGTTTACGATTTGTATGCCTTTTTTTGCAAGGGATTGTTTGAGCCGTTTGCTTATATCTGTATCAAAATTCGGGATTATATCTTTTGCAAATTCTAAAATAGTTACTTCACTTCCGAAACTACGGAAGATGGAAGCAAATTCCAAACCGATAACTCCTGCTCCGATAATACATAACCGTTCTGGAATGTGATTAATATCCAGTAGTTCTTTTGAGGTGATCACACCAGGCAAATTTATTCCTTCGATAGGTAACGTGCGTGCGTAGGAACCGGTAGCTATGATAATATTGTGTGCCGTATAGCTTTCACCGGAAGGACTGGTTACGGTGTGGTCGTCCCGAAAGGTCGCATATTCCCGTACCACTTTTATTAACTTGTGTTTCATCAGGAATTCGATGCCCGATGCCAGATTGTTTACAATCTCGTTTTTTCGTTCTATTACCTTTTGCCAGTCAAATGTATAAGTTAAGTCTTTTATTCCCCATGTACCGGCTTCTTTTATATCCTCTAAGACTGCAGCGTTCCTGCACAAACTTTTTGTAGGAATACATCCTTCGTTTAAGCATGTTCCGCCCAAACGACCTCCTTCGAAAAGAGTTACGGATAATCCTTGTTTTGCAGCGTAAAGAGCAGTCTCATATCCGCCCGGCCCTCCTCCTATTATAATAATATCACTTTCCATAGTTCGTTTTTCATATAAATGAAGGCAAAGGAACTAATGATAAATATAGTCCTTTGCCTTCTTTTCCATAATTAAATTAGGTTTGGTAAGTCTTTGTATTTCAATATCGGGTTTCTTGCCGCCATAGTCTCATCCAGTCTGCGGACGGGAGTAGAATGGGGGGCATTTTTTACGATATCGGGATGCTCCAGAGCTTCGTCTGCTACTTTCTTCATTACTGCTATAAATTCATCCAGTGTTTCGATAGATTCCGTTTCCGTTGGTTCTATCATGATCGATTCGTGAAATAAGAGAGGAAAATAAATCGTAGGCGCATGATATCCATAATCCAGCAGACGTTTTGCTATATCCAGTGTGGTGACACCGGTAGATTTATCTTTAAGCCCGTCGAATACGAATTCATGTTTGCATATATCTTCTATAGGAAGAAAGTAATGATCTTTCAGGGATTCTTTGATATAGTTGGCATTTAAAGTGGCGAGGGGACCAACATATCTCAAATTCTCTTTTCCCAGCGACAGTATGTAACAGTAGGCTTTCATCATTACAGTGAAATTTCCGAAAAACCCTGAAACTCTTCCGATGGCTTTATCGCTGTTGGCGATATAATAGCGTTCCCCGTCTTTTTTTATCTGGGGATTCGGGAGCAGATTTACCAGCTTTTCACATACACCTACCGGACCGCTGCCGGGCCCCCCTCCTCCGTGAGGGGTTGAAAATGTTTTGTGAAGATTAATATGCATGATATCGAATCCCATGTCTCCCGGTCTGCATTTTCCCAGTAACGGATTCAGATTTGCCCCGTCATAATACAGTAGCCCTCCGCAATCGTGTACAAGCCTTGCTATTTCAGGTATAGATGTTTCAAATATCCCCAAGGTATTAGGGTTAGTCATCATGATACCGGCAACCGTTTCATCCAGATGTTTTTTCAGATCGTCAACATTAATAGTTCCGTCTTCATTAGAAAGGACTTCCACTATTTCCAGCCCGCATACGGCGGCACTTGCCGGATTCGTTCCGTGTGCACTGTTAGGGACTATTACTTTAGTGCGTTTCAGGTCGTTTCTGTCTATGTGATACTGCCTCATGATCATAAGACCTGTAAGCTCCCCGTGAGCGCCGGCAAAAGGGTTGAGAGTAAAAGCTGCCAGTCCGGATATTTCGGAAAGAGCAACAGCCAGTTCGTAGTATAGTTTTAAAGCTCCCTGTACCGTATTTTCCGGTTGGAACGGATGCAAAGATGTAAAAGCAGATAATGACGCTATTTCTTCATTAATTTTAGGATTGTATTTCATTGTACAGGAGCCCAAAGGGTAAAATCCTGTCTCTACTCCGAAATTTTTATTAGAAACATTGGTATAGTGTCTTACCACATCCAGTTCGCTTACTTCGGGTAATTCTGCTTCATTTTCTCTTCTCAGATTCACTGGTATATCCTCTGTGGAACAGGTTGTGAAAATATTATCCGAAGGTAAGGAATAGCCGATGCGTCCTTTTTTCGATAACTCGAAAATCAATTTATCATAGTATTTCATGATCTATATCTCCTTCTCGATTAATGACAGTAGATTATCTATTTCGGCTTTAGTCCTTTTTTCGGTGACACATAGCAGCAAGGCGTTTTTCATTTCAGGTTTCACTGTTTCCAGCCTGATACCGCACAATATTCCCCGGTCTATACATTTCTGATATAGTTTTTTAGCATCTAATGTCGTTGTAACTGCAAATTCTTTGAAAAAGGGCTGGTCGTAGCATAAACTGAATTTACCAGTTCGTAACAGTTCACTGCATAAATAATGAGCTCCCGAATAAGATATTTCATTAACCCTCTTTAAACCTTCTTTCCCCATCAAGGACATATATATTGTTACGTATAGCGCCATAAGGGATTGATTGGAACAGATGTTGCTATTAGCTTTTTCCCGCCGGATATGTTGTTCCCGTGCCTGTAAGGTGAGAACAAAAGCCCGTTTTCCGTCCATATCCCTGGTAGCACCTACTATGCGTCCCGGTAATTTTCTCATCAATTCTTTGGTACAAGCCAGGTAACCGACGTGAGGACCTCCGAAATTCAGAGGAATTCCCAATGACTGTCCGTCTCCGCAAGCAATATCGGCTCCCCATTCTCCCGGAGTTTTCAGAATACTCAGGGTAGAGGGATCGTTATTCATGATAAACAGAGCTTTTTGAGCGTGTATCATGTCGGCATATCCGTCATAATCTTCTATAATTCCGTAAAAATTAGGATTGTTTACGATGACTCCGGCCACATCTCCTGCCAAGATTTGTCTTTGCATATCTTCCTTGTCGGTAATGCCGTTTTTTTCAGCGATCTCACTTATCTCTATGTTTTTGTATTTGGCATAAGTGCGTACAACGTTCAGGATATGCGGGTGTACGGTTTGCGATATAAGTATCTTATTTTTTTTCTTGGCCTGAGCCACTGCCATGAACATCGCTTCTGCCGTAGCTGTAGCCCCGTCGTACATGGATGCATTACAACAATCCATTTCTGTGAGTTCCGATATGTAACTTTGGAATTCGAAAATATACTGTAATGTGCCTTGCGAAATTTCGGGTTGATAAGGTGTATAAGCTGTTAAAAATTCCGACCGGGAGATAAGTTGCGGAATTACAGCCGGCGTATAATGATCGTAGGCTCCGGCTCCGGCAAACGGGATCAAACGAATGTTCAAGTCTCCCAGTTTGCTAAAGTATTCTCGTATTTCGCTCTCCGTAAATGAAGAGGGTAGTGCGTAATCTCTTGTCAGGCGAATTTCTTCCGGAATTTCTTTATACAATTCGTCCAGAGATTTAGCTCCTATCTTTTTGAGCATTGTTTCTATGTCGGACGAGGTATGCGGAAAGTATTTATGCATGGTATGGTAAAATTAATTATTTACAGGTAGCTTCATATTCCTGACTATTCATAAGTTTGTTCAGTTCGGAGGGATCGCTCAGTTTTATCTTGAAAATCCAGTTTTCGTAAGCATCTTCATTGATAAGCTCCGGGGATGATTCCAGATTTTCGTTTATTTCGACGACAGTACCGCTTACAGGGGATAAAAGATCGCTGGCTGCCTTGACACTTTCTACGGCTCCGAATTCTTCACCCTTGTTTATTTCATCATCTACTTCCGGCATATCAACATATACGATATTTCCCAGTTGGTGCTGGGCATAGTCGGTAATTCCTATGTAACCGTATTCTCCGTCTACTTTTATCCATTCATGAGACTCGGTGTATTTTAACTCTTCTGGTACTCTGCTCATAATATATTCTCCTTTTGTTTTAAATGGTTATTAGATAAGTTCTATTTTTTGTAATTCTTCTGATAGAATCGTTTCTTTACGACTTTCCCAGGGAAAAATTTCTTGCGTATGTGAATTTCAACGTCGGTGTCTAAAGCACTATATCTCTGATCTATAAGTGCCATACATACGCTTTTTCCCGTAGAAATAGAATTATATCCGGTTGTTACGTATCCTATATTTTTTCCATTGGCATACACTTCGTATCCGTTCCGGGGAATAGCTTTATCGAATAATTCTATACCTACTATTTTTCGTTTGATTCCTTCTGTTTTTTGTAACGCCAGTGATCCTTTCCCTATAAATTCTTCTTTGTCTAGTTTTACAAAAGAACCCAGGCCGGCTTCTAATGGGGTTATATCTTCGGAAAGTTCATGTCCGTATAAAGGAAGTGCAACTTCGAAACGTAATGTATCCCGGCACCCGAGTCCGCAGGGTTGTACTTCATTTGAATTCACGAGTGTATCCCATACATAATTGATAAATTTCGGACTTCCGTATAATTCGAATCCGTCTTCACCTGTGTATCCGGTGCGTGAAATAATAATTTTCTCTCCGTTATAGAGAATTTCTTTAAATGTATAAAAAGAAAGATCGTTTACGCTTATCTTGAGCAAACGTTCTATTATTTTCCAGGCTTCGGGTCCTTGTACGGCAACTTCTCCATATTGTTCCGACTGGTTATCAATGGTAATGTCGAATCCTTCGCTGTTTTTTTTCATCCATTCGAAATCTTTTTCTATATTGGATGCGTTGACGACCAGAAAAAATGTGTCGTCATTTTTCTTATATACCAGAAGATCGTCTACACACCCTCCGTGAGGATATAGCATAATACCGTAAAAAATTTTACCGGAGGGGGCGTTACCGATATCATTTGTGAAAATATGATTAATATATTTTTCGCTGTCGGGACCGCTGATAAGAATTTCTCCCATGTGAGATACATCGAATATTCCTGCATGGTTCCGAACGGCGTTGTGTTCTTCTATGATAGTTTTGTATTCCAGTGGCATGTCAAAGCCGCCGAAAGGCATCATTTTTGCGTTCAATGCCAGGTGTTTGTCATACAAGCAAGTCTTTTTAGTGTTTTCCATGTCGGTAGCATTTGTTAATGTTTAGGTTCTTTATTTTCTTCAAAAAGGATTTCCAGAAATTGATCCTGTGTAAGATTCAGGATATATTCTTCTATTTTTATTTTGTCCAAAATATTCCTTATGGTATTGTATTCAAATGTCACTCCGGTGAATGTGTTCAGGAAACGTTCCATTTCTCCTATAGGGAAATAGTCTCCCATCAAATTTATTTCTTTTATAATTCCGTTTTTGATTTCCAGTCGGATTTCTATTTCTCCGGCTGTTCCATAACCTTTTTTAATGAGAGTGTACCGGGGATTGTTCCCTAATATCCAGGATTCTTTGAGATATTCTTTCTCAATATTTTCGATCCCGGTAATTTCTTTGGGCTGAATAGCAATTTCGGAATCGCATAACTGTGTACGCATAAATGATTTAAATGTGCCGATGTCGATGTCCAGATATTCTTTCAGATTGGTTACGCGTTTCCGTACCGATTCTATGCCTTTGGTTATCAGTTTTTCATTACTGGGTGTAATAGACAGTACGAGGTCTTTTATATTTGTATCGAACAACATAGTGCCGTGTACTATGCTTTTTCCTGCGGTTCTGTAAAAAGCATTTCCCGATATTTTTTTTCCATCTACCGTAATATCGTTTCGTCCTGTCGCTTCTGCTTTGATTCCCAGTTTATTCAAGGTGTGGGCAACTAACCGTAAGTATTTATCGAAGGTGAACCCTACATTGAAGTCTTTGGTAATATAAGAAAACATGATGTTGCTTCGGTCGGCATATACGCAACCTCCGCCCGATTTGCGACGGTAGTATTCGATCTTGTTTTTTTGTACGTATTTCATGTTGATTTCGTTTTCCATGAGTTGATTACGGCCAAAAATAACAGTGGGATTGACTTGCCACATAAAGAAATATTCTTCATCTCCGAAATGCCGGGCCACATATTCCTCCATAGCGAGGTAGAAAGATAAACGGCGGACCTTATTATCGGGTAATGTGATATATTTCATAAGTATAATCAGAGGTTAAGATCGTTTACACAAAACTACAGATTCTTTTTTAAAAAAAGAATAGTGCTTTATTAATTTTACGGGTTTGGTACTAATAAATTTTTGCGTAAATTGTAAGTGTCTGT
This sequence comes from Barnesiella propionica, assembly GCF_025567045.1. Classification (NCBI taxonomy): domain Bacteria; kingdom Pseudomonadati; phylum Bacteroidota; class Bacteroidia; order Bacteroidales; family Barnesiellaceae; genus Barnesiella; species Barnesiella propionica. The sequence continues at coordinate 67,923 of NZ_JAOQJK010000011.1, forward strand.
CATTGCGGAGATTATTGGGAATATGTATTTTCAATAATAATTAAAGCTCCGGTGTCGTATAGATCCGGAGCTTATTTGTAAAAAAGATTATAGAATTTTTATGAGCTTCTGTAAGTGTATTCCTATATTAATAGGGTTATTTTTGGCTGATGTAGTTTACTATGTATTCACCTACTTCGCTGGTTTTGTATGCTTTAGATCCTTCTCCTGCGATATCTTCCGTAACAATACCGATTTCTATGGAAGCATTAACAGCCTCTCTTATGAGCCGGGCCTCTTCTTTTAAGCCGAATGCGTATTCCAACATCATAGCGGCAGAGAGAATCGTTGCTAACGGATTGGCTATATTTTTTCCTGCGGCCTGAGGATATGAGCCATGTATAGGCTCGAAGACGGACGTATACACTCCTATTGAGGCGGAGGGCAACATTCCTAGTGAACCGGTGATGACCGATCCTTCGTCGGTGAGAATGTCGCCGAACATGTTTTCTGTAACTATAACGTCAAAACTTTTGGGCCATTGGATCATTCTCATGGCCGCATTATCGACAAAAAGGAAATCGGTTTCTACTTCGGGATATTTTTTTGCTATGTCCTGGGCGACTTCTCTCCATAAACGGGAGGTTGCCAGAATGTTCGCTTTGTCTACGACAGTTAATTTTTTTCGCCGTTTCATGGCATATTCGTATGCAAGCTTTACTATGCGTTCAATTTCTTCCCGGGTGTAAACACAAGTATCATAGGCAGTCTGTCCGTCTTCACTTCGTCCCTGTGGACGTCCGAAATAAAGTCCGCCGGTGAGTTCCCGGATACACATGAAATCGGCGCCGTCGATCAGATTGGAACGGAGAGGAGATTTATGGATAAGGCTTTTGAATGTCGTTACAGGACGTATATTGGCATATAGTCCCAACTTTTTACGCATAGCCAGTAAACCTTGTTCCGGTCTTACGGTGGCGGATGGGTCGTTATCATATTTCGGTGAGCCTATGGCACCGAAAAGAACGGCATCCGATTGCATACATAACTCGTGCGTTGCATCGGGGTAGGGGGAACCGGTTTCGTCTATGGCACAAGCTCCTACGAGTGCGTGTTTATAAATGAGTTCATGACCGAATTTTTTGCACACGGTTTTGGTCACTTCCAATGCCTGTCCTATGATTTCGGGACCTATTCCGTCTCCCGGTAAAATTGCGATGTTTAATTTCATATGAAAATAATATAATGTAATAAATTAATTTTCGGTTAAGTCCATATTCTCTATGACATTGAGCATTTTAATAGTCGCTTTAATGGCTGCTTCCGTCTGATCCGCATCAAGTCCCCTGGTACGTAATATTTTGTCGTTGAAACTCCAAGTAATAACTGTCTGGACGAATGCATCGGTACGGCCTCCGGGGGGAATGCTTACGGCATAGTTGATAAGCATAGGGAATTTCCGGCCCAATGTTACTTTGTATACTTTGCGTAATGCACGGACGAAAGCATCGTATTGTCCGTCTCCTGAGGAGCTTTCTTCGTAAGTTATTCCGTTGATCTCGATACTTAATGTAGCCATAGGCTTCAGTCCGTGGGTCAAGGTTACAAAATAACTTTTCAGTTTTACCTTATTGTTCATTCCGTCATGTTTCAATACGTCCGAAATGATATATGGCAGATCTTCCTGTGTGACCAGTTCTTTCTTGTCTCCCAGTTCGATGATACGTTCTGCGACTTTTCGCATGGATTCTTCGTCCAGTTCCAGTCCGAGGGATTCAAGATTCTTCCGGATGTTAGCTTTCCCGGAAGTTTTGCCCAGCGCATATTCACGTATGCGCCCGAAACGTTCGGGGAGCAGGTCGTTGCAATATAGGTTTTTCTTATTGTCTCCGTCGGCATGCACTCCGGCAACTTGTGTGAAAACGTTTTCTCCCACGATGGGTTTATTGGCCGGTATCATGATTCCGGAATATGATTCCACTACCCGGCTGACGTCGTTCAGGCGACTTTCATCAATATTCGTTATCGCATTGAAATGGTCTTTTAGGATTGCTTGTACACTGGCGAGCGGTGCGTTTCCGGCTCTTTCTCCCAGACCGTTTATGGTCGTGTGCAGTCCTTTTACTCCGCTTAGCACGGCAGCCAGAACGTTACTTACCGCCAGGTCATAATCGTTATGGGCATGGAAATCGAAATGGGTATCTGGGTATCGTTTTTTCATTTTTCTCATAAATTCGATTACCTGTAGCGGATTCAGTATACCCAGTGTGTCGGGCAACATGAAACGTTTTATCGTCGTAGGTTTTAGGGCATCCATCATTTGAAAGACATATTCGGGAGAATCTTTCATTCCGTTACTCCAGTCTTCGAGATAAACATTTACTTCGATATCCAGTTCATTGGCATAATTTACGACAGTCAGTATATTTTCGATATGTTCTTCCGGACTTTTTTTCAATTGATAGGTGCAATGTTTCAACGAACCTTTGCAGAGCAGATTGATGACACGGCAGCCTGTGGCATGTATCCAGTCTAATGATGCTTTTCCGTCGACGAATCCCAGTACTTCTACTTTGTGCAATAGATTTCTACGGGCGGCCCAGTCGCATATCATTTTTACAGCATCGAATTCTCCGTCAGATACACGTGCCGATGCGATTTCTATACGGTCGACTTTTAATTCTTCCAGTAATAGACGGGCGATCATCAGTTTTTCATGAGGTACGAAAGATACTCCGCTGGTTTGTTCACCATCGCGGAGAGTCGTATCCATGATTTCTATTTTGACGCATTTTCCCATGCTTCGATCTTATCTTTATTGGTCAATAAAAAGTCGATATCATCCAACCCGTTCATCAGACAGTTTTTTTTATAAGGATTGATCTCGAAAGATTCGGTCTCTCCTGTTTTATCGTTTGTAATGATTTGCTTTTCCAGATTTACCGTAACTGTCGTTTGAGAGTCTTGTGCGATTGAAGAGAATAGATTATTCAGGAATGTTTCCGATACGACTACAGGCAGTACGCAGTTATTAAGGGCATTGTTCTTGAATATGTCGGCAAAGAAGCTCGACACGATAACCCTGAATCCATATCCGCTTATTGCCCATGCTGCGTGTTCCCGGCTCGACCCGCTTCCGAAATTCTTTCCGGCTACCAGTATTTTTCCGGAATATTCGGGATTATTCAATACGAAATCCCCGACAGGATTACCTTCTTTGTCGTAACGCCAATCTCTGAACAGGTTGTCTCCAAAACCTTCTCTGGATGTAGCTTTCAGAAAGCGTGCGGGTATAATCTGGTCTGTATCCACATTTTCCAATGGTAACGGGACGCAAGTGCTTGTGAGTATGTTAAGTTTTTCTTTCATATTTATCGGGTATAATCTGTATCAATAAAAGGAATTACAATAGTGTTCTGGGGTCGGTGACTACTCCGGTCACTGCTGCCGCGGCTGCGACCAACGGACTGGCAAGTAATGTGCGTGCCCCGGGACCTTGTCTCCCTTCGAAATTGCGGTTCGATGTGGATACGGCATATTTTCCGGCGGGAACCTTGTCATCGTTCATAGCCAGGCAAGCGGAGCAACCTGGTTGCCGAAGCTCGAATCCAGCGTCTTTTAATATCTTGTCCAGTCCTTCTTCGCGAATTTGCCGGTCTACTTTCCAGGAGCCAGGGACAAGCCATGCTGTTATGTCCGGGGCTTTTTTCTTTCCTTTGACTATGGATGCAAAAGCTCTGAAATCTTCTATGCGGCCGTTCGTGCACGAGCCCAGAAATATATAGTCTATTTTTTTGCCCGATATGGATTCTCCTTCTTTGAATCCCATATATTCGAGCGATTTTATAAATGAGATTCGTCCGGCTTCCGGTATGTCGGTAGCGACCGGTATTTGCCCGGATATCGTCATACCCATACCAGGATTAGTGCCGTATGTAATCATTGGTTCAATATCTTCTGCCCTGAATGTGATTTCTTTATCGAATACAGCGTTGTTTTCGCTTTTTAAAGTTTTCCAGTATGACAGAGCTTGTTCCCATGCTTCTCCTTTCGGGGCATATTCGAGGCCTTTGATATATTCGAATGTTTTTTCATCAGGAGCTATCATTCCTCCCCGGGCTCCCATTTCGATGGATAGATTACAGAGTGTAAGCCGGCCTTCCATGCTCAGGGCTCTGATCGCTTCTCCCGAATATTCTACAAAATAACCGGTCGCACCCCCTGTTGTCATTTGTGATATGATATAGAGTGCGATATCTTTTGCCGTAACTCCTTTTTCCGTTTTTCCGTTTACACTAATACGCATAGTTTTAGGGCGGGATTGTAAAATACATTGTGATGCGAGTACCATTTCCACTTCACTGGTTCCTATACCGAAGGCCACGGCTCCCATGGCTCCGTGTGTTGATGTATGTGAATCTCCGCAAACAATAGTCATGCCTGGTAATGTCAAGCCATTTTCCGGACCTACGACGTGTATGATTCCGTTTTTTTTATGCATCATACCGAAATGTGCCAGACCGAAGTGTGCTGCATTTTTTGCCAGCGTGTTTACTTGAGTCCGGGATATCGGGTCTTCGATTTCTTTATCTTGGTCATGTGTGGGTGTATTGTGGTCGGGCATGCAGAATATTTTTTCAGGGCGAAAGCATTTCAACCCTCTTTCACGCATACCGGAAAATGCCTGGGGACTGGTTACTTCGTGACAGTAAAGTCTGTCTATATAAAGTTGTGTAGGGCCGTCAGTAACTTCTGTTACTATATGTGCGTCCCATATTTTGTCGAATAATGTATTTGCCATATGTGAAATAGGTACAGTACGGTATTTGGCCGTAGGTTATTGGTTTATTAACAGAATTTATTGATGCAGTCTATATAAGCTTCTACGGATGCTGCTACAATGTCGGTATTGGCCCCGAAACCGTAGTATTCATGTCCGTCGTATTCTACTTGCATATGTACTTTTCCTACATCGTCGCTTCCTTTGCTAATTGCCTGTATAGTAAATTCTTTTAAGGTCATATGCCGGTTGATGATTTTTTTCAAAGCCTTAATGGCTGCGTCTACCGGACCATTTCCGCTGGCTGCGGCTTCAAAGTTTTCTCCGGCAATATTTAGGCCTAAGCTGGCTACGGATCGTACTCCTACGCCACTGGTCACTTGCAGATAATCTAATTTTATGCGGTGGTTGGTACTTCGTTCGGCACCGGCCAGTACAAGAATATCATCATCGTGTATATCTTTTTTTCTGTCGGCTAATTTTAAAAAATCTTCATATACCTGGTCCAGCTTTTCTTGTTCCAGTTCCACGCCCAGGGCGGATAAACGGTGTTTTAACGCGGCGCGTCCGCTCCGGGCCGTGAGCACGATAGAATTTTCATCTATGCCTACATCTTTGGGGTCGATAATTTCGTAGCTTTCCCGGTTTTTTAGTACTCCGTCCTGGTGAATTCCTGATGAATGAGCGAATGCATTGCGTCCAACTATCGCTTTGTTGGGTTGTACCGGCATATTCATAAGACTGGAAATCATTCGGCTCATCCCATATATTTTCTGGGTATTGATATTCGTTTCTACATTTAGCTCGTGATGGCTTCTAAAAATCATAGCGACTTCTTCAAGAGAGGTGTTTCCTGCCCGTTCTCCAATACCGTTAATGGTTACTTCTGCCTGGCGTGCACCGTTCTGTATTCCCGATATCGTATTAGCTGTCGCCATGCCCAGGTCATTATGACAATGAGTGGCGATCACTACTTTTTCGATGCCATCTACATTTTCTTTTAGAAATCTTATTTTACGTCCGAATTCATCGGGCAGGCAATAACCTGTGGTATCGGGAATGTTAATCACAGTCGCTCCGGCTTTTATGACTGCTTCGACTACGCGGGCCAGATATTCGTTGTCGGTACGTCCTGCATCTTCTGCATAGAACTGGACATCTTCAACATATTTTTTTGCATATTTGACCGCAGCGACGGCTCTTTCGATTATTTCTTCCCGGTTTGAATTGAATTTATATTTAATATGAGAGTCGGAAGTCCCTATTCCTGTATGTATTCTTTTGTGTTTGGCGTATTGCAGAGCTTCTGCAGCAACCTTTATATCATTTTCCACAGCGCGCGTCAAGGCACATATGACGGGCCAGGTAACGGCTTTTGATATTTCTACGACTGATTTGAAATCGCCCGGGCTGGATACGGGAAATCCGGCTTCGATAACATCTACACCCAATGTTTCCAGTGCTTTTGCTACCTGTATTTTTTCAACTGTATTTAATTGGCAGCCGGGTACCTGCTCGCCGTCTCTTAGTGTGGTATCGAAAATAAATAATCTGTCGCTCATATATTTTATTAATTTGTAATTTCTGTTATAAAAAAACCTTTCGCACTTTGGAGTGAGAAAGGTTGTACATATTATATGTGGTAAAAACACGGCTTTCTCATTTCTCCCCGGTAGCTCCCGATAGAATAATAATCAGACCGTGTAGTAGTTGTTTATGAGTTCTCATATTTGCTTTTGCTTAATGAATGGCTTTATTATGACTGCAAAGTTATATATAGTTTTTGGTTTTCAAAATAAAATGATAGATTATTTGCTGAAAAAGTTTTAAAGTGTTCTTTCTAAATCTTTTTAAATTATGAATTATCAATTTGTTTTGGTGAAAGGATAAAAAAACCTGATAAATTCTTACTTTATCAGGTCCTTCCTACTTTGTGTAGTCGATTTTTATCCTAAATAAGTTTTAAGTAACTTGCTTCTGGAGTTTTGTCTTAGTCTTCTTATGGCTTTTTCTTTAATTTGACGGACACGTTCACGCGTAAGTCCGAATCTGTCGCCAATTTCTTCCAGTGTCATTTCCTGACAACCTATCCCGAAAAACATTTTAATTATGTCCCGTTCTCTTTCGGCGAGTTGTCCCAAGGCTCTGTCGATTTCTTTTGCAAGTGACTCGTTAATGAGTGACCGATCGGCAATAGGGGAATCGTCATTGATAAGTACGTCCAACAGACTGTTATCTTCTCCTTCGACAAATGGTGCGTCGACCGATATATGACGGCCCGATACTTTAAGAGTATCTGAAATTTTGTCGACAGGAATATCCAGTTCTTCTGCTAGTTCTTCCGGGGAAGGACGACGTTCATTCTCCTGCTCAAATTTTGAAAGGGCTTTACTGATTTTGTTCAGTGAGCCCACTTGATTGAGCGGAAGGCGAACGATGCGAGATTGTTCGGCTAAAGCCTGAAGGATGGACTGGCGAATCCACCAAACGGCATAAGAAATGAATTTAAATCCACGTGTTTCGTCAAATTTTTCTGCAGCTTTGATCAGCCCCAGATTGCCTTCATTGATAAGGTCAGGCAAACTTAATCCCTGGTTTTGATACTGCTTGGCAACCGATACGACGAAACGCAGGTTTGCACGCGTCAGCTTTTCCAAAGCGATGTGGTCACCTTTCTTGATGCGTTGGGCCAGTTCTACTTCTTCTTCTACCGTAATCAGGTCTTCACGTCCGATTTCCTGAAGGTACTTGTCCAGAGAAGCACTTTCCCGATTTGTGATCGATTTTGTAATTTTTAATTGTCTCATTATTTATATAGAGATTTTTGGAATGCAAATATAATGATTTTATAACAAACAATAATTTAAAAAATTGTAAAATGCCTTCTTGAATTAAACAAAATAGGGATGCTTCTTTTTACATTTCTATTTGTATCTATAGAACACTTAAGTTACTTATTCGGTTTTGTTTTTAAGGTTGATTAGTTCCTCTTTTAAAATGTCATAATCCGGCAAAAGCCGGATTATGGGACAATCAACTTTTATTCAGCCAGATCTATGGCGTAATACATTACTTTACCGTTCGGATATATGCCGGTAATAAACATCACTTTTCGGTCATTATTGCTTTTCGTAATGTTGTCGAACATTTCTTCGATATTGCTTATTGACCGTATAGGCGTATCGTTTATCTCGAGGATTACGAATCCTTCACGTATACCGGCATCCTTGAATTTGCCGTTTTTAATACCTATGACCTGAACTCCGTTTCCGATGTTCAATTCTCTTTTAGTTTTATCGCTCAGTTCTTTAAAACCTGCTCCCAGGGAATCTATTCCTGCCAGTTTAGTAACTTCTGTGTTACCCTGACTATTCTTTAACGTGAGAGCCAGCTCTTTATTTTGGTTATTTCTTAAAATAGTTACTTTTATTTTATCACCTGGGCGGTAGCGGCTCATTTGTTCTTGCATCGTTGCTGCGTTTTTAATCTTAACACCGTTTACTGCAGTAATAATATCTCCTTCTTTTATTCCGGCTTCCATAGCTGCACTGCGGTTATATACTTCTCCTACATATATGCCTTCCTGAACATTCAGTGATTTTTCTTTTGCAAAATCAGGATTGATTTCTCTAAATCCTATACCCATTACGGCTCGTTGTACTGTTCCGTATTCTTTAAGATCGGCAATGACTTTACTTACGATACTTGTCGGTATGGCGAAAGAATAGCCTGCATAACTACCTGTTTCGGAATAGATGGCCGTATTGATTCCCACTAGTTCTCCATCTGTATTGACCAGGGCTCCTCCGCTATTTCCGCGGTTGATAGCGGCATCTGTTTGTATGAATGACTCTATTCCCATCTGTTTACTGTTGGTTGCTGAGCTGATACTGCGTGCTTTGGCGCTTACAATACCTGCAGTTACGGTAGATGTCAATCCCATGGGATTGCCTACTGCCAAAACCCATTCACCTACTTTTAGTTTATCCGAGTCCCCGAAACGTACGCTAGGTAGATCTTTGGCGTCTATTTTTACTAATGCAAGGTCGGTCGAGGGGTCGGTTCCGATTACACGTCCGTTCATGACACGGTTATCGTTCAGGGTTATATCCAGTTTGTCAGCACCTTCTACCACGTGGTTATTTGTTACGATATATCCGTCAGGAGATATGATTACCCCCGATCCCAGTCCGGTGCGGGGTTGTGGCGCCGGCTGTTTACCTCCATATCCGAAAAAATATTCGAAAAACGGATTCATTCCGTTGAATTGATCCTGTTTAGGAGTTGAAGTCGATTTAATACTTACTACAGCGTTTACTGTATTCTCGGCTGCTTTTGTGAAATCTGTTTCGACAGGTGGTCGATTTGATACTCGTGTAAATCCGGTCGGTTTGGCATAACCGTCATCAATCAGTTCGTCTGTTATTTTATTATTTGAATTTGAACTGTTTATCATTGCGTATGCTCCAACCGAAATGCCGGAACTTATCAAGGCAACTATAGCAAAACCTGTCAATTTTTTTCCGTAATCTTTCATGATGTCCATATTTTAATTGTTAATTAATGGAGTGTTTTAAATGTTTTAGTCGTTAAATTTAATACAATATTCATGCGATTATTCTTTTGTATATTCCTTTTTAAGCTCTTTTAATAAGGAATATAGCTGCTTAACAGGGCTTAACGGTATCCATAGATAAAAACAGACATTTTTTCATGTGCAAGCATGACAAAAAGTAACCCGGACAGAAAATATCCAGAACAGATAACTATCCCGGTTGTTGATTATATATGATAATAATGATTATCTTTGCAGGCATACAGCAGGACGGTTTGTCGCTCATAGAGATATGAGAGGAAAGTCCGGGCAACAAAGAGCACCGTACTTCTTAACGGGAAGCCGCTCGTGAGGGCGGAGTAACGTAACAGAAAATAACCGCTGCGCAAGCAGTAAGGGTGAAAAGGCGAGGTAAGAGCTCACCGGGTCTTATGGCAACATAAGGTGCCGTACGTCTTACGGGTTGTAAGGTTATGTATACCGGCGTTGTAGGGCTGCTCGCTCTATGCCGGGGGGTAAACCGCTGGAGCTTTATGGTGACATAAAGTCGAGATAAATGACAAACACTCCTTTCGGGGAGTACAGAACCCGGCTTACAGGCCTGCTGTATTTTTATTTTTAGTATGGGAAAGCAACGTGAAAATTCATTTTTCGCCAGGTTATCTGATAAGGCTTTATCTTTCTGGCGCTTTGTGACGGTGGATGTCTGGAAAATCACCGAGAATAAGTTGCATATCAATATAATAAAAACTGTAAATGCCACGGCTCATTTTTTCGTGGATGAACAGTTGCAATCAAAGGCGTCGGCACTTACATATAATACCATATTGGCAATAGTTCCGGTTCTGGCTTTGTTATTTGCATTTGCCAAAGGTTTTGGTTTTCAGAATATCATACAGAGTCAGTTGTTTGATTATTTTCCTGCTCAGCGCGAGGCTTTGGAACATGCTCTTCAATTTGTGGATGCTTATTTATCTCAAACGAAAAGCGGCGTATTTGTGGGTATAGGCTTGGTTTTCTTATTTTGGACTTTGATCAGTCTTTTATCCAATATAGAATCGGCATTTAATAATATATGGGATGTAAAGGGGCGGTCTTTTTATCGTAAAGTGACTGATTATACGTCTATGTTTATAATTTTGCCGATATTAATGATCTCTTCCAGCGGTCTTTCTTTATTTGTTTCGGCTTCTATAGATAATGTCGTATATCTTAACTTTATAAGTCCGTTAGTTCGTAATTTGCTATCGTTCGCACCTTATGTGCTTACCTCATTGTTCTTTACGGCAATGTATATTTTCATACCGAATACGAAAGTAAAGTTTACAGCAGCCCTTATTTCAGGAGTGATATGCGGTTGTGCATTTCAGATCTTTCAGTTCCTGTATATTTCCGGTCAGATATGGGTGTCGAAATATAATGCTATTTACGGTAGTTTTGCTTTTTTGCCATTATTATTGTTATGGTTGCAATTATCCTGGCTTATATGTTTATTCGGTGCTTTGTTGACATATTCTATACAGAATGTGGGTAAGTTCAGTTTCGGCCGTATCAGTGAAGTTTCCCGCCGGAATAAGGATTTTGTTGCTTTGGTGGTAGCCACATATATCGTAAAGCGTTTCGAAAAAGGAGAAAAACCTTATACGATAAGCGATTTATATAAAGAAATAAATATTTATTTCCCCTTAGTTGCTGGGGCTGTGGAACTGCTGGAAAATTCTCATGTTATAATTCCTGTTACTTTGGAAGACAGCCGAACTGTTGCCTATTTACCTGCTATAGATATACAAACGATTACCGTAAAATATGTTCTGGATAAAATAGAGAGACATACAAACGATGATGAATGGAATGAAAGTTTTATCCTGGATCTTGCTACCCGTTTTGAGGAAGAATGGCAGGCTCTGTATGAAATGAGAGAGTGCCAATGTTGCGATTTGGGAGATATGTTGTTGAAAGATTTTCCGATACGAGAAGTCGTTCAGCCTGTTTCTTTTTAATGAAATCTTTCCATATTTAGTAAATCGGCTACAATGAAAGTACTTCCCCCAACGAAAATGAGGTCGTCGGGTATATAGTCTTTGCAGGCTGCGTTTACTGCCTCAGGAACGCTTGGGAAATCTTTTCCGGTCAGTCCTTCTTTGTCAGCTAATTTTTTCATTTCTTTTTCTGGTAGTGCCCGGGGAACAGAAGCTTTTGTAAAATAATATACGGCTCGTTTGGGCAACATATGTAAAATACCTGAAATGTCTTTGTCATTAACCATTCCTATTACGATGCGTAGCGTATTATATTTTTCTTGTTGTAACTGGGCTGTTATATATTGGATTCCTCCGGTATTGTGGCCGGTGTCACATAAAATACGTGGATTTATACTTATTTGCTGCCAGCGTCCCATGAGTCCCGTTATGGTGGTGACGTGTGCAAATCCTTCGTAAACGGCTTCGGCCGGGATATCGTATCCTATATCTTTTAATGTTTTTACGGCTGTTAATACGGTTGAAGCATTTTTTTCCTGACATAGCCCGTTTAATTCGCCCAGTAATTCCGGATATTCAGCACTTTCGAATATCCATTGTCCTGCAGGAGTGTGACGTGATTCACTGATAGTGCGTTTTTCTTCGGAAAATATGATAGGTGCGCCAGCCGTATGAGCCTGTTGCAGGAATACGTCTTTTACTTCTCCTTCCGCTTCACCTATTACTACAGGTATATCTTTTTTTATAATGCCTGCTTTTTCCCGGGCTATGGCCGGTAAGGTATTACCTAATATCTGAATATGGTCGTAACTGATATTTGTTATGATACACATATCAGGGGTAATGATATTGGTACTGTCCAGCCTTCCCCCCAATCCGACCTCGATAACAGCTACATCTATATTTTGCTGTGCGAAATAATCGAATGCCATCATCATGGTAAGTTCAAAAAAAGAAGGTTTTATAAACTCTTTGATATTCAAGTAACGGTTTGTAAAATTTATCACGTCTTGTTCCGGGATCATTTTACCGTTTACTCTGATGCGTTCTCTGAAATCTATCAGATGCGGCGATGTATATAGGCCTACTTTATATCCGCTTTTTTGTAAAATAGCAGCCAACAGATGTGATGTCGAACCTTTTCCATTGGTTCCGGCGATATGTATCGTTTTATATTTACAATGGGGATGACCGAAATATTCATCCAGTAGTTCGCTATTTTGTAATCCTGGTTTATAAGCCGGTGCTCCTATATGCTGAAATGCGGGTAGTTCGTTATATAAGTACTCTATAGTTTCCTGATAAGTCATGTCTAATAAATGATAAATCCGGCAATTCCGGACAAAATTATTACTAAGATCGGGTGTACTTTTATGTATTGTACCGCTACGAAAGATAAAACTGCGATAAGGATACTATAATTATAGTCGGAGAAATTTTCTTTGTTCATCAGTATCAGGGCGGCCGATGCAATAAGTCCTACGACTACGGGACGTAGTCCTGTAAAAATACTTTTGATGATAGGATTATTCTTATTTTTCAGGATAAATCTGCTGACTAGTAATACCAGTACGAAGGAAGGAAGGCATACGGCGAAAGTGGCGAGCAACGAGCCCCATATACTTCCTCCGGTTGCAACGTAACCTACATAGGTAGCACTGTTTATTCCTATAGGACCCGGGGTCATCTGAGATATGGCTACGATGTCGGTAAATTCAGTCGAGGTAAGCCAAGGTTGGGATTCGCCGTAATGGATAACTTCTACGGCTTCATGCTGGATAAGGGAAAGCATGGCGTATCCGCCTCCAAAACCGAAAAGGCCTATTTTGATATATGCTATGAATAAATTCAGGTAAACCATATTTACATATTCTTTTTATCTGATTTATCGGTTAGTTTCCGGTTGATATACTTATAATAAAGTACACCCCCCGCGCCTCCAAGTATTATAAAATAGACTGGTGACATTCCTGCCAGCCATATACATAATGCGACAGAAGCGGGTATCCATATAGTTTTCCAATTTATTCCGGCTGATTTTGCCGTGGTGAGAACGGGAGATATGATAAGGGCTACTACGGCAGGGCGTATTCCTTTAAAAATACGTTCAACAATGGGGTTATCGTATGATTTGGAAAAATAAATGGCTATTACGAGGATCATGATAAAAGACGGCAGAATAGTTCCCAGCGTAGATACGAGACTGCCTTTAAAGCCTTTTAGTTTATTGCCTACCAGAATAGAAATATTGACGGCTAATATGCCCGGTAATGATTGTGCAATAGCCAATGCATCTATAAAATCGGTTCGGTCGATCCATTTTTTTTTGTCAACCACCTCCTTTTCTATAATAGGTATCATGGGCCAACCGCCACCAAAAGTAAATGCACCTATTTTGAAAAAGGAAATGAACATCTGTAGGTAAATATTCATTCTATTGCTTTTTTAAAACAGATGCAAAGTTATAAATAATAAGGGTAAATACGAGGAAATAAAGAAATATATGCCGGTAGATTCCTTACCATCTACCGGCATATAGCTGATTTATTATTTGTATTCTTCTATCTTTTTTATCAGGTCTCCGGCTGTCATAACGCCGGATTGTCTCCACTTGACCTCACCGTTTTTGAATATGATGAGGGTTGGTATGGTTTGTATCCTGTATTTCGATGCTACGGTATTATTTTTATCCACATCTATTTTCAGGATAGTTACTACATCGCCCATTTTTGTTTTTACTTCTTCAAGTATAGGTTTCATGGCTTTGCAAGGTCCGCACCATTCGGCGAAGAAATCTACCAAAACCGGTTTGTCTCCGGATATCATTTCCTCAAAATTGTTCATATCTGTATTTATTTTGTATTTATAAAGAAATAACAAATGCTGGGGTAAACAGTTCGTACAAGTTTAATAACCTTGTTTGTTGTAATTGACAAGCCATTTGTTATCATGTTTAATTATTTGTAAATCTATTTTTTTTAAAAGTTTTGTTCCTTCTTCTCCGTACAAGCGACCAATTATCTGTACTGTATCGTTATTGACAGATGAAATGGATTTATCTATTTCGAATTTAACGGGTGTATTCCGAACTTCTTCTTTCTGATTTCCTATGAGAACAGCAAAAAAGTCTATATTATGTTGTGTTTCGATTGTACACAGTTCTTTTGCTTTATCGAAATCGGTACGGGTCATTGCATTTACAAAGTCGCGGGCTGTTGTTTCGGGCTTAGGAGTACATGCAGCCATGCTTAAGCAAAGGAATAGTATCCCGAATATTCCCTGTATTTTTATATGTTTCATTTTATTTATGATATGGATTTTGGGTACAAAAGTAATGATATTATTTTATCTTTGTATCTGCTCAATTATCCTATGAATGTTTTGTTATAGGATCGATTATTGCAGATGTTGTCTTTATGATCATTTGAAAATTGTTCCGATATACTATTATTGCGGCATTCTTTCATTATTTTTCGTATTCATTGTAAACCTTATGCTTACATGTGGGGCATATGATAATAAGCAGGTTCCGGTAATAACAGTGAATGCCGTTTATTAGGTACTTTCGCAGGAATTATAAATTTGAATTGAGGTATGTCGCAAAATATACAGGTTAAGACTATTTTATCGAAATTGCGTGTGTGCGATACTTTTTTCGGGATATCGTATAATATGAATCTTTACAGGGGATGCCAGCATGGATGTATTTATTGCGATACTCGAAGCGATTGTTATGGTATCGGGGATATTTCGGAGATATGTATAAAAGAAAATGCACTGGATTTACTATCGGTAGAATTGCGTGTCAAACGGGAGAAGGGTACGATAGGTACTGGTTCTATGAATGATCCGTATATGCCGCTGGAAAGAGATACAGAGCTTGTACGCCGTGCTTTGGCTCTTATTGCAAAATATAATTTTCCGGTACATGTAATAACGAAAAGCAGTCTGGTTGAAAGAGATATCGATTTGTTGAAGGATATATCCAGAACTTATGCTGCCGTAAGTTTTTCTATAACTACGGCAGACGATTGTTTATGTTGTAAACTGGAACCTGGAGCACCGGTATCTTCCAGACGTTTTAAGGCAATGGAGAAAATAGCGGTGGCCGGTATTTATACGGGTATGACTTTGATGCCATTATTGCCATATATCAATGATACGCCTGAGAATCTTTGTTCTTTACTCCGTATGGCGAAGGATTCCGGTGCAGCTTATGTGCTACCTATGTTCGGTGTAACTATGAGAAACGGTTCAAGAGATTATTTTTATAAATCATTGGAGAAGACTTTTCCGGGACTGAAAGAGAAATATGAGTCTGATTTTGGAAAAAGATATATATGCGATAGTCCGAAACAAAGATTATTGAGTGATGTTTTTCAGAATGAGGTTATTCGTTTGGGATTAAGTTCCGAGATGATTTTTTATCATTCTTCTCCAGATCCTCAATTATCCCTATTTTGAGTCAAGATATATCTATTGCTTGTTAGGAAAAAAGGTTTATATATCTTGCAGAATGGATATTTGTTTGCATTTATAACTATTAAATAAAACTTAGTGTCTTTTGTTTTGTTTTAGAGTTGTAAGCTTTGTGAATGAATATAAAAACAAAGTTTATTCCTTTTTTATGGTTATAAATAATTGTCTATGAAAAGATACTTTGTTTTTTTGTTGATATTTATTCTGATACCTTTCGCGGTGCAGTCTCGTAAAAAAGTTGCGGTGGTGCTTAGTGGAGGAGGTGCGAAAGGTATGGCTCATATAGGAGCTTTGAAGATCATTGACGAGTCGGGTATTCCGGTCGATTTTGTGGTGGGTACCAGTATGGGAGCCATTGTCGGAGGACTGTATTCTATAGGTTATACACCCTATCAGTTGGACAGCATGGTGAATAAACAGGATTGGAAGTTACTGCTCAGTGACGGAATACGCCGCAGCGACCAGTCTTATGTTGAGAAAGAACGTGCAGAGAAATATGTTTTATCGGTACCGTTTACAAAGAAGCCATCCGATATATTAAAGGCCGGTGTTATTGAAGGCCTTAATCTGGATATTCTTTTTTCAGATTTGACGGTGGGATATCACGATTCAATCAGTTTTAACCGGTTACCTATTCCGTTTGCATGTGTTTCGGAAAATGTGGTAAACGGGGATGAAGTCGTTTTTCATGAAGGAATTCTGGCAAAAGCCATGCGTGCCAGTATGGCTATTCCTGCGGTGTTTACACCGGTACGTGTCAATGGAATGGTCTTGGTAGACGGAGGAATGAAAAATAATTTTCCAGTCAACGTCGCCCGTGAAATGGGTGCAGATATTATTATCGGTGTTGATGTTCAAAGCGGATTGAAAGACGGAAGTGAATTAAATACTGTTCCGGATATTCTGGGACAGATCATTGATTTGCTCGGTATAAAGAACTATGAAGAAAATATAAAAAATACGACTGTATATATGAAGGTGGATGTGGAGGGATATTCTGCTGCCAGTTTTACGATACCTGCCATAGATACGTTAATACAAAGGGGAGAGAAAGCTGCCCGTGATAAGTGGAACGATTTATTAGCTGTGAAACAGCAGTTGGGATTAGACTCTTCTTACATGGCTAACCGGCCCGGCCCTTTTGTTCCGTATGCAGGCAGTGACAGTTTTTATATTAATAAGATAATATTTGACGGGTTAAGTGGCAATAATGGTGAATGGCTCATGAAAAAGAGTGGTTTGCGTCAAGATAACAAGAATACGATGGAGCAGATACAGAATGCTCTTTCTATATTGGCGGGAACACAGTCTTATCAGGATATAAATTATGAACTTATAAGTGTTCCCGATGGATATGATCTTCGCTTTGATGTAAAAAGCCGGAGGACAAGTACTCTGAATCTGGGGGTAAGAGTAGATAATGAAGAGGTTGCCGCTATTTTGCTAAATGCAACATTACAGCTTAAGACAGAAACACCGTCTTCAGTCTCTGCCACATGTCGGCTGGGGAAGAGATCGCTCGGGAAAATAGACTTTTCTGTACAACCGTGGCTGGATAAAAATTTTAATTTTTCGTATATGTTTCAATATAATGACGTAAATATATATAATCGTGGAAAGCGTGCCTATAATACTACATACAAATATAATCAGGGAGAAATAAGTTATTTTGTTTATTTGTACAGGATGATAAAGTTTTCTGCCGGGTTACGATTTGAACATTATAATTATAATAATATGATAGGTGGCGACCTGAAAGTGAAGCCGGAAGGTTTTCTGGGATATTTTACAGGGCTTAATTATTTGACTTATAATAAACGGAGTTTTCCTACGAAAGGTACTATGTCCGAGATTACTTATTCGCTTTATACTGACAATATGATACATTATAAAGGACATGCCCCGTTCTCTGCACTTTCGGGTTCTTGGACTTCGGTGTATTCTCTGAACAGGCGTTTTGCTATAATACCTTCGGTTTATGGAAGAATATTATTCGGGACAGATGTCCCTTATCCATACAGGAATGCTTTGGGAGGTGATATTTACGGTCATTATGTACCTCAGCAGTTGCCATTTGCCGGAATTAATTATTTGGAAATGGTGGATAATTCGGTTCTGGTGATTCGTACGAAGTTCCGCCAGCGTTTATGGCCTAAAAATTATGTATCTCTGATATTGAATTACGGAATTACGCAAAATGATTTCTTAAAGTTATGGGATGGGGAACATTTGTTCGGCGGAAGTATCGGGTATGGTTATGATAGTATTGCCGGACCTTTGGAAATATCATTCGGCTATTCTAACAGAACACATAAAGTGGGTTTTTATCTGAATCTCGGGTATGTATTTTAACAAGCGTCCGGTTGGAGGACCGGATATGTTCTTTCAGATATCCATTTATAGGGAGCGCTTGTAGGGTTATGAAAAAAGCCGGGACTTTTAAGTTTCAGCTTTTTAAGGGTCTATTTATATAAAATGATTTATTGCAAAGGTGGCACATCTATATTTTCACTCTTTTCCACCCAATCCGTTACTTCGAAGTGTCCGGTTTCGTCTTCTTCAGAAAGAATCCCGTTTAAAGTGAGCGTCAGGGTAACTTTTGTTCCCGCAGACAGGGTGGATGAGAGGTTTTGCTGATAAGTTTTTACTTTATTGTTGGATAATAGGATATTCAGTTGAAATGGGGGAGTCGCGGCTGAAGGAAAAAGGTTGACCATATTACTTATCATCTGCTTCCTGTCAGCGGTCGGTGTCAGTTCAAAACTCACGGTCTTACTCGGATTGGAAGCCGTCGCCGTATAATAATCCAGTTTTTCGGATATATTGCCTATCGTGACCCATACACTGTCTATTGCTGAATCGAAAACAGAATCATTTTGATTTTTAATAGTTACATTAACTGCTGCGACTACTCTTTGAAGGGCTGCATTCAATTTATCTTTTCCTATATTTATTTTTTGTGTGCCGAAAACATAGTCGAAAACCGGATAATAATTACCGGAGCTACCTGAACGTAACCTTAAAGATCTGTATGTATTGGCAAGGTTCATTCCTATGCTTATGGGGGGATCATTCTCGGCCATGCCCTCATAAATAGGGACGGTCGCTTTTGGTACAGCCCAATATATCATATTGTAAGTTCCTATCGGAAGCCATACCGGATTATTACCGGATATAGTGCTCCCGTTACTTACCTGATAACTTGCATATATGGAATTCAAAGAACCATTTCTATAATTGCCTATATAGGTGGATGTATTTTCTTTGCATGGGTAAGCTTCCAGAATCCCTGTAAGTGGAGATACGGAGTTTATAGTACTCACATTGGCATATAGTTCCGGTTGAATAAGATTTCCCCTTGGCTCGTCATTGCTGGAATGTTTGTCGCCATCTGAACAATCTGTCGCAAAAAAAGCAAGAGAACAGAATAATGAGTATATTATTATCTTGTCCATATTCTATAGTTTTTAGATAGTAAACAGGCAATCAGATGCTTTAGTTTATGTTTTTGTTTTTTTTGAAATAATATTAAGGGCAATAAAGGTTGAATGTGTTTTTGAGGGATAAAAAAACAGATAGAAAGAATATAAGGGAAAATATAACTTTATAAAGAAAACAAAAACAATTGATTTCTCTTTATATATAAAGATTATTGTTTTATATGATTAGTCTGTGAGTTTCCGGTTTATATGGAGGAGTAAAGGGACAAACGACAAGCAGAAAGAAATGCCGCATTTACCGGCAAAATAAATCTTTGAAAACTTCACAACCACAAATTGTCTATTTGATTTTTGATATCTATAATCGTTAGTTTTATAAATATATTATTTGTTGTATTATAAAGCAGCAGAGCTGAGATAAAAGACGGGAAGTTAAGTAATGAACCGATATTAAATATTTAAATATGGAGAAAAAACGTGTATTAATTTTGGGATGTAATTTCGCTGGTTTAACGGTTGCGAGATTTATTCGTCAGGAGGCGAAAGACAATGTAAATATTACGGTTATCGATCGTAAAAACTTCATCAATTTTATTCCTAATATACCTATAGAGGTTTTCAACGGTCATAATCCGGCCGATAATCTTGAATTTATGTTTGAGAAATTTCTTAAACATGACAGGTCCGGGTTCATTCAGGGTGAGATTGAAGAGATAGATCCGGAAAACCGTATGGTGAGGTATAAACCGAATGAAAGGGATGGTTCGCCGTCAGAGAAAATCGGGTATGACTATCTGGTTATAGCACTGGGCGCACGTCTGGCATACGACAAGATCGAAGGTTTTGCTGAATTCGGGCATACTTTTTCAGATACGTATTATGGAAATCAGGTTCGTGAATACCTTTACAATGAATATAAAGGAGGCCCGATTGTTATAGGTTCGGACAGGTTCGTGCAGGGACAGAGTCCTAAACTCCCCAAAATACCGGTAGCACTTGCCGCTTGTGAAGGGCCTCCGGTAGAATTAGGCTTTTCATTTGCCGACTGGCTTAAGCATCATAAACTGGGGGATGCGAAAAAAGTAACATTGTTTACACCTGGAAAAGTGATTGCAGAAGATGCGGGAGAGAAAATACTTGGTAAGTTGTTGCCTATAGTAAAGGATATGGGATTTGGTTATATCAACGATACGGTGGGTATTAAACGTATTTACAAAGATGGTATTGAATTTCGTAACGGGAGTAGCCTTGAGGCGGAATTAAAAATTATATTTCCGAATTGGGAAGCTCATGAATTTATGAAGTCTTTGCCCATTGTTGATGATCAGGGATTTGTAGTGACAGACCTTTATATGCATAATCCTGATTATCCTGAAATTTTTGCAGTCGGAGATGCTGCTTCGTTGAGCGTTCCTAAATTAGGAGCTATAGGACATATGCAAGCCGAGATCGTTTCGAAAATGATAGCGAATGAAGTAGGTGAGAAAAAAGAAGTAAAACCGCTTAGTCCTATGGTTGTGTGTTTTGGGGATATGGGTAGTCATAAAGGCTTCTATATGCATACGAATGAATGGTGGGGTGGAGACATAAGTGTAATGAAAATGGGTTATACTCCATATCTGCTCAAAATGGGATTTAAAAATATGTATTATACATTAGGCGGAAAAGTTCCAAGCTGGGGCATGCCGCTTGCAGAACTTGTCGGTGATCATACTATTGTCTAAAGAGTGTTTACAGTGTTATTTGCTGTATATTCTATAAATACGAATAATGAAGGGATCGGTTATTTTTAACCGATCCCTTCATTATTCGTTTAAATTCAGTTTTATAAATTTAAAAGACAAGGATCATTTAGCATATTTCTATTAGAGTCGTTTTACTTTTTTGTATCGGGTTTATATCAGTAGCGATCATTTCTTGTATCACTCTCAGTATAATTATAAATAACTATTTTTTTATTTTGTTTTTCCTTCTAACTTCGCAGTTTTAAATAATATATTATGAGGCAAATGATAGAATTGGCGACTCGGAACCAGCAAAAAGCATGGGAAATTATCAGACAAACGGATATTGAGAATTCCTGGAGATCAACCGGAGCCGATATTAATTTGGTAGGTTCTTTATCTATGGGGCTATTAATGAAACATAGGGATATAGATTTTCATATCTATTCTTCTTCCGTTAGTTTGGCGGATGATTTCCGGATTATGGCAAAATTGGCGGAAAACCCGGCTATCCGGAAAATAGAGTATGCAAATTTGTTGAATACGGATGAAGCATGTTTGGAATGGCATGCGTGGTATGAAGATGAGGAACATGAACTTTGGCAGATAGATATGATTCATCTTTTGAAGGGTTCCCGATATGAGGGGTATTTTGAAAATGTAGCAAAACGTATTGCTGCTCTTTTGACCGATGAAATCAAATATGCTATCCTGAAATTGAAATTTGAAACACCAGAAACAGAAAAGATCATGGGTATAATTTATTATCAGGCAGTTATTCAGGGTGGTGTGCGGACTTATACCGAATTTAAAGAATGGATAAAACAACATCCTGTATCCGGAATTATAGAGTGGATTCCTTGATTTTATTTTAAGCCCCCGGGCTTAATAGCCCGATTGACTGTTTTAATGGAATTTTGTATTATTTATATGAAAACTGCAAATGTTATATTGTCATGTCTCTGTTTGGGAGGTAAACTATAAATAAATTGGCTAAGATTTATTTGCAATGTTTAGAGCTGAGATTTGTCGCTTGGATGAATACGGGATTTAAATAATTCCCTTGCTTTTACTATGTATGTAGCTTTTTATGACATCATATCCGAACTTGTCTCCAAAATTAATGGACGCGTAAGTATATCTGTATTTATTGATATATACCACAAGTGTACAACTTAAGTTGATTTTTGATAATTAATTAAACATCATTTTACCATTCTCTCATATTTTATAATCAGTGATTGAAACTAAAAGTGTTGCCTTGCTCACATTTTTTCTATACTCTGTATGAGTCTGTTTCATATACTATTACTATAGATATTCGTTTTTTATTTTTATCTTTTTCTCATAAAGTTACTTTTGTACAAGAGTATAAAAAGTGAATTCCTTATTTGTCTATTTGAAAAAAATAATACAATATAAGAACCTGAATTATTTTATTTTTATATACTTTTGCGTAAGACTCAATTAGTAATATTTATCTTTTATGAAACTCTGTATATAGCTACACTCAATGAATAGCCTTACTTACGAACTAATGCTGTTCAGCTATCTGACGAATAATTTAATATTTGTCACAGAGTTTTTTTAATAATCCTTTAGTTTTTCAATTTGCGATTTGGCATACTGTTTTTATAGTAGTATGTTATATCGTTCTATTTACAGTTGAGTAATGAATTATACATATAGACAAATATGGCTCATCAACTTTCCGGTGATGATGAGCATTTTAATAGAACAATTAATTAATATTACCGATGCTGTTTTTTTGGGTCATGTGGGAGAAGTCGAATTAGGGGCATCTGCTATAGCCGGAATTTATTATTTGGCTATTTATATGCTTGGTTTTGGATTCAGCATAGGACTACAGGTAATGGTCGCCCGAAGAAATGGAGAGCAAAATTATAGGGAAACAGGAAAGACCTTCTTTCAGGGTTTATTCTTTTTATTGGGGTTGGCCCTTTTTCTTTGTTTGTTTATTCGGATCGTTTCTCCTTTTTTCCTGAAACGATTAATAATTTCTCCGGATATTTATCAGGCCGTAGTTCAATATTTAGATTGGCGTAGTTTCGGATTATTATTTTCATTCCCGTTTCTGGCGGTTCGGTCTTTCTTAGTAGGAATTACACATACTAAGGCTCTGCTTGGTGCTGCCATTATTGCTGTGGTAATCAATATCTGTTTCAATTTTCTTTTGATCTTTACATTGAAGTTGGGGATTTCTGGAGCGGCAATAGCCTCGTTACTGGCAGAATCAGGTTCATTTATTATGCTTTGTATCTATATGTGGAAAAAAATAGATGTAAAAAAATATGGATTGAATCCGATTTATAATAGAACGATCTTTTTTAAAGTACTGAACTTGTCAATATGGAGTATGTTTCATGCCTTTATTAGTGTAGCCCCTTGGTTTTTGTTTTTTGTGGCGATTGAACATTTAGGAAAAATGGAACTGGCTGTCTCCAATATTATCAGAAGTGTCTCAGCTTTATTCTTTGTAATAGCGAATTCTTTTGCTGTTACTACAGGATCGCTGGTGAGCAATGCTATTGGAGCCGGAGAAAAGAAGGCTCTTTTTCCCATTTGCTGTAAAATTTTAAAATTAGGCTATGCTATCGGACTTCCGTTAGCATGCATTGCATTGTATTGTAACCGCTGGATCATAAGTCTTTATACTGATAATGAACAGTTGGTGCAACTCGCGTTTATTCCTTTTATCGTCATGCTGCTGAACTATATATTTGCTTTACCCGGGTATGTATACCTTAATGCAGTAGGAGGAACGGGAAAAACGAGAATTACATTTTTATTTCAGGTAATCACAACAGTGGTGTATTTGCTTTATCTTTATTGGTTGAGTAATTATTTTCAGGACTCTCTGGCTGTCTATTTAACAGCGGAATATCTTTTTGTTATTTTGCTGGCAGTACAATCCGTTGTTTATTTAAAGAAAAAACATTATTAAATTGAAGAACTTATGAAAACTAAAGTATATCCGCGTTTCAGTGATAAGCAAACGGTTTATCTTAATGCTGTCGTGAAAGATCCGCAAATAGAAGTTGGTGATTATACTATTTATAATGATTTTGTGTCCGATCCATTATTGTTTGAAAAAAATAACGTGCTTTATCATTATCCAATTCACTCGGAGAGATTGATTATTGGCAAGTTTTGCTCAATCGCTTGTGGTGCGAAATTTTTGTTTAATTGCGCTAACCACACATTAAAGTCTTTATCTACTTATACTTTTCCTCTGTTTTATGAAGAGTGGGGATTAGATAAGACAAATGTTAGTTGGGCTTGGGATAATAAGGGAGATATTATAATTGGCAATGATGTCTGGATCGGTTATGGGGCTGTGATTATGGCAGGAGTTCATATCGGAGATGGTGCGATAATCGCTGCGTGTGCCGTAGTAACAAAAGATGTTCCTCCTTATACAATCGTAGGGGGGATACCTGCCAAGGAAATACGAAAACGTTTTGATGCCGATGTAATAGAACGATTGTTAATGTTGAAATGGTGGGAGTGGCCGGTTAGTAAGATTAAGAAAAATATTCCTTATATAATAAACGGAAAATTGAATGATTTAATAATGGAGCATGATCGATAAGGATACAAGCCTCTTTAAGCTTTTAAATATAGTTTTATATTTTAAATTCATGATTATATTTGTGTAAATATTTAAATTTAATTTTATAATAATCATTGTTTTGATGAGTAATTTTTATAATAACCGAAAATTAATATTCAATGGGAAAAAACATATTTAATATAACAACTTGTGAATATTCTAACAATTATTCCATGAAAGATTTTGAAAAATGGAAATTACCAAATGACTATCATTGTGTTTATGTTTTGGAAAACGGTAGGGATGCTTATATTGGGGAGACTTTAGTTGCTGAAGTTAGGGCTCAACAACATAGAAATAAATATTGGAATTTGAACTTTAAAAGAATGCATATTATTACAAGCGATCTGATGGAAGAAACGCCGGCAAAACATTATGAAAGGTTGTTAATAAGATTAATGAAAGTCGATGGGTTATTTAATATTGTGAATGGTAATGATGGGTATAAAACTCATTATCAAAGGCAGAACGAATTTGAATTGCATTTTGATAAGCTTTGGAGTCAGTTGGTTGAAAAAAAACTGGTAAAAAGAAAATCTTTTCAATTTGTACTAAATTTAAATACCTATAAATATTCTCCATACATTACATTTACAAAGGAACAAATAGATGCACTAACCTATATTATGAATATTCTGAATTCGGATGAAACAGAACCATATTCAGAAAAATATGATAGAAGACCTATACTCATAAACGGTAGTGCCGGCACAGGAAAGACTGTTGTAGCAACTTCTCTTTTTCATTATTTGAGAAATGATAACAGCTATAAGGATAAAAAAATAGCCTTGGTCGTTGCTAATGAGCAAATGCGTAATATATTGAAAGATGTATTCAATGAAACGTGTGAGGGACTTAGTAAAAAAGATGTAATTAGCCCAATAGAATTGACAAAACAGAAATATGATATTATTATTTGCGATGAAGTTCATGCATTAAGACGAGGTGAAAATTTAGTGTTCTATAAAAAACATTTTGAAGCTGGGAATGAGCGATTAGGACTTGATAATACTCACAATGAATTAGATTGGATATTAGAGCAGTCAGAGTATCAAATATTGTTTTATGATGAAAAACAAATGGTTAAACGATCCGATATTCGTAGTGATTATGTTAAAGAAAAGATTCATAATAATAAGCTAAGAGGATTCAGACCTATAGAATTGAAAACGCAAATGAGAAATAAAGCGGGAGATTCTTATGTTAATTATATATATGATATTCTCTATCAAAGGTCAATACAAAAGCAAACTTTTGAAAATTTTGATTTTAAACTTTACAATTCTTTTGTTGAGATGAGAAGAGAAATATCTCGAAAAGAAGATATTTATGGACTTAGTAAACTTTGTGGTGGGTATGCGTGGAAATGGATTAGTAAGAATGATGCTTCAATTCCCGATATTGTTATAGAAGATGAAAAGATTAGATGGAATCGCGATAAAGAAAAATGGATCGGAAATATGGATTCCAGATATGAGATGGGAAGTATTTATACTCTTAGAGGACTTGATCTAAATTATATTGGTTTGGTAATAGGTCCGGATCTTTACTTCGATAAAAAAGATAATGAAATAAAAGTCAATAAAAAAAATTTATATTCTAATGACGTAAAAAAGAATGCAACAGAAGAAGAAATAAAAGAATATGTATTGAATACATATGCTGTACTTTTTACAAGAGCTATTGAAGGCACTTATATTTATGTATGCGATGATAATTTAAGAGAGTATTTTAAGCATTTTGTAGATTATATATAAGAATAAGGTTAGGTAAATAAGTATTTTTCAAACCTGATTACATCTCTTAGAAAAGAGATGTATATTTTAGCAAAGTAGAATTTAGCCCCAAAAAGAGTTATTTATTTAGGAGGTTACTTTGTAGGACCTCTCCAAGATTTAAAGAAAAACAAAGGATATCGATTAAGCTGGGTATCCTTCGTTTTTTGCAATCTCGCAATATCCGAGTGAGTACCCGTCTGGGCTCCCAAAAAGAAAAATCCTTGTAAGTTCTTGTCTTACAAGGATTTTTGTCTTTCGTTTGTGGTGCCACCAGAAAGTGAACGCTTTACGTATCACCGTTGACAATCACCGACTTATCTTTTCTTCTATTGGAAAATCCACACGATTTAGCACACGATTATTTCTCATCGTTCTACCCGTGATTTAACACGATTGTTAGTGCAAAGGTAAGAAAGAATATTAAATCAATCCATTATTTGCCCGAAAAGTTGAAACAATCAGTCATTCTATTTCTGTTGTTCAGTAAAAATAATACACAATAGAAATAGAAATGGAATTTTTATGGCGGTAAAATTTACGGCTGTTTAATTTGCTTTTTCTTTGTTCCGAAACCGTCAGTTCCGAAATGCCCATTTCGGAACTGAATTATTCTGTAAGCGAATCTACAAACTCACCAAACCTTAAAATCTTCTCACTATTTGCTTTATTGAAAAGCAAGTGTTCAAAATCCTTTTGCTTCTTCTTCAAATCAATTGTTTTCAGCAATTCGGCTGTCGCTTGCTTGAACTCTTGCAAATTATGCACTCCGCAACGCTTTGAAAGAAAATCGTAATCGGGTTTTGCTTGTGATAGTAGAAACATCAGGTCGTAAAAATCACGGCCTTTGGCACGGGCTAACATAGCGGCAATTTTCATGCTGCATAATACACCATCGGAAGGAACGGGAAACGGGAAAAAGAATCCGCAACCTTTAATATTTGTGATAACTGGAGGATAAACGATTCCTTGGTCTTGGCTTTCGACCTTTATCAAAAAACGTTCTTCCTTGTGTCCACTCAACCCCAAATCGAATAATAGTTCAGGAAAATGGATATTGCGCCGGAAAGCTGTTAGTTTCGGATTTTCTTTGTCCTTTGCTTCCACTCGTAACCCAGAACGTTCCAAAAACTGAATTACTCCGTTTGTTATTTCAATAAATTCTTCTTTCGAGAGGTCTTTGCAGTCAAAATCCAAATCTTCTGAGAATCGGTCTATCCCTTTTACCAAACGCAGATTTGTCCCACCGATAAAAGCCATCTTTTGGATGCTTGGCGTAGAAGAAAGGTAATCCAGAATCATCAACTGTAAATACTCTTTCAGTATGTGTTTATCGGAACCCGAATTTCCACGGATTTGAGCCGGAAAATAACTTCTTATTTGTTCAATCTGTATCATAAATCGTAAGTCTTAAAAAGTAACTTTACCCGATGGTCAAGCGCCTTGCTTTGAAACTTGGCACAGTAGTCCATTAGTAAATCCTTGTTTAAATCATCTTGCAGGTAATTTTCATCCAACCGCAGTTCTTCCAATTCCTGCTTGCTATCATAGAACGGATAAAGATACAGCAAATCAAGTAATGCCTTTTCAGGTGTGGCAAACTGTATGGTGCGATTGTCTGCCATGAGCTTTAACTCGTATCCGAACATCAGGTTTTCTTTGACGTTCTTATAAGAGTATTCGCCAAAGTCATTGGCGAATGATGCCGTTTTTAATGACGTCACACTGGTAATCTGTATCACTGCTTCCGGTATTATCCCATAAAACGCCAATGCCGTGTGCAGGCTGATATAGGACGGACGGTAAATCCGATTGGCAAAATAAAGGGAATAATCCGGCTTGCTCTTATATTCCGAGAAAGCGAAATACCCCTGACGTAACCGGATAAGATATCCTTTCTTCGCCCAACGTGTAAGGTTGTTGCGGTCAAAATCCGGTTGCCATGCATATACCTGATAGATATTGAAGCATGCCAAATCAAATAGCTGTTCCTTAAATTCCAGAAATTTCATTTCTTTATTTTGTTTCCATTATGCTGCAAATATAGTGCATTTTAGAAACAAAATAAAATATTTGGGATGAATTGAAGATATTCTTGTTCTGTTGACGAGACGAAAATAGACTATTTTTGTCTTGTCGATAGTACAGAAATATAGTGTCTTAGATTACTTTTTCGTATTCAGTTTCAATTTGTTGAGAAAAAGAATATATCGTGCTATAATCTTTATTGTATTGATAATCTCTCTCCAATTTGCCTATTTCGTTTATTATTTGAATTTCATCAGAGCAATCGGTTGTTTCTCGTGTATATAAAACGGCTATCATTAGAACCGTTTTAATCAATAAAATCCTTTCAAATGATGTACTCCATTCTTTTGTTTCTTTTCTAAAAGGTTTTCTGATTTCATTTATTTCTTTTTTTAATAATCTTCTCAATTTCTCAACAAACTTATCTTTATTTTCTTTGTCAATAATTTGAAAAGACCAACCTGTCATATCGATAATTCCCGAATAATTCCGAACAGAATCGAAATTGCCGATTAATGCTAAAAATTCATCACTCCATAATTGAAATATAGCTTTAGCATCAATTAAATTTTCTGCCTCTAATTTCAACAAAACTTCTTCTACAAATTTTTTCTCAATCGATGGATAGTAAGAATACAATATCTGCCTAAACATATTTTCAAGTCGGTCTTTGCTATAATTTTCAACTAAAACAGATGAAATAGAAGATAAAACACTAGATTCAAGAGGGGTATCAATATGTCGATTCCTGAATTTATGGTTAAGCAAGCAGATAACAAAAGCGCACAGTGATTCATCAATAGATAAATTACTAAATAGCAATCTTTTAAATTTATCAAATGTTATACTTGGAGTTTCTTTCAGAATATTAGAAATAAGTGCAGATGTTGCCACTGCTTTCATAAAAGGGATATTGCAGTGAAGTATTTTTTCTGTTAAAAAACCTGAGTCATCTCGCCAAAATAGAGATTCTAATAAGTTGGCAAATAAAATCGTTGACAACTTGGACAATGGAGCATTTTTCAAATCTTTATTTTTGTTTCTGGCATATTGATTTTTAATGAATTCTATGAGTGTAATGTATTCATTAAAATTAATATTTAAAAGTAAACTACAACCATAATAGACGCCATAATTACCATAACCATAAGTTTCCGATATATAGTCACCCAATCGTACAACCTTTTCGACAATATCTTTAAATTCTTCAATGAATAAAAAATGAAAATCATATTCTCGGTAACGTCTTCTTTGAGAAAATCCAAGCGGAAATTTTGCAGAGATAGTTGATTCCATATATTTTCTTAATTCAACAGCAAACATTGGATTATCTACTGTTTCTAATATAGATATGATTTTATCATCATGGGTCGTTGTTGCTAATAGATATCCGAAAGTTGCCCAAAATTCAGGAAATGTTTTTTTCGATAAAGCCTTAGATATAAAATTTTCAATGACATTTTTCGATACATTTTCATCTTTTGTAATTTCTAGTTTCAATTGCTCATACAATTTTGCATTAGCTATTTTTTCCTCATCATTGATTTCTAATTTCGTTTTTGTGTCTTTATAATTATACAATGGGATTATTTTAATAACACTATTTTCGATTTCTGTTTTACTGATTAAATCATTGATATGGTTATTAACTTTTTGAAGTACATCCTCTGGAATGGGCGTGATAAGCAATGGTTGCTTTTTCGTTGCTCCTTGTATTGAATTTGATAAATGGAACCCCTTTTGCAATATATTTCCGTTAAAAATTAGAATATACCGGTCATGCAAAAGATTTATATCTCCACCTCCTGTGCTCCTCATATCATAAATACTTAACTTCAGTGAATCACATAATGAAGGATTTGAAAAAATAAATGACTTTATTCTAGTTGCTCTATTAGGCTCTATATCCTTTTTAGGTTTTTTTCTCTTTCGAAATATGCTAAAAATTTGAGAGTATAAATTAAATTTAGAACTATCAGTTGTTTCTTTTTTATCGTCATCTGTTGATGTTACTTGCGTGCAAGTAAGGATGATATAATCTGTATCCGCATTCGTTGTTCGGACAAGAAATTCTAATCCTAAAATATCGTAAAAAGGGTCTTGAATAACTACTTGTTTAGCATTTTTTGTTTGTTCCTTAAACCATTCTAAAAAAGAAATAGAGCCATGTTCCTCCGTTTTCGCATCCCAACCTTGTGGGAAGAATTCAGCATCAGACTTTTTTGGATTTATTCGATTAACATATTTGGAAAAATTTCTATCTATTTCCACCCAAGGGTCTTGAGTATATTGACCAATGGTTGAGGATTTATATGATGTTTTCGATATTTTTTTAGCCTCTGATATTTTTTCTTTCGTCTTCTTATTACTATTTTCAATGGCGTCCAACCAAGGAGATTGCACAATTCCATGCAAACCAACCATTCCCATATTAAATTGAATTTGCCGGCACAATGTTACAGAATATTTATACCATATTTGAAATACATTATTTTCTTCTTTCCAAATACTTATAGAAATACTCCCTATTTGTTCTTGGCTCTCAAAAATGATTGAGAGATTTTGTTCCTTTTCGTGAAATATTTCCTTGCATTCATCTAATATCACTTGTTCCCCATTTTTCAAGAAACAATTAATTAACAGTTTTTTAGAGCAAGTATAAATATTGGGTTTTATTGAAATAGAAATCTTCTTACAAATGGATTCTTCTTTGCAATCAATTGTGATAGTTTCTTTAATAGTTCCAGAATTTACATACCCGACTTCAAATTCATCGGCGCATTGAGTATTGATAAATTCAATATTACCAAATCGGACACAACCCGTTGTCAGAAAAGGCAAGTTGGTTTCTTCTTGTAAATATTTTAGCACTGATAATAAAGCAGAGTTCTTTATCTTCTCATCTATAAAAAGAACATTCATTTTATCTAAATTGTAGATAATTAAAGTAAAAGAAGGAATATCTTTAAATGGACTAATCAATGCGTTTTTTTCATACGGATTGCGAGAAATGAAAGTATTTGTTTCGTTGAAAATGACAGGACGTATACTGAAGTTTTTCGCATAAAATACATCAAATTTTAATTTATTAGCATTTAATTTGTCACTTGCATTTTTTAGGCTTTTTCCTAATAATAACTCATTAACTAAGTCAATAATTATTGAAGGATAATTGTAGATGCTGATTTTGGAAATAGAATACGTATTATTAATGGAAGTATAAACCTTGTTGAAATCACTACAAAAGTATTCATCACTTACATCTTCTCGAGTCGTTCTTATACACAAACCATATACAATCTTATATATTTTTTCATTGGTGTCATTATTCTTAATTTCTAATACAAATAATTGAAATAATAATTTTGTTGTATCACAGAACAGGGGAAATAATCTTGAATCTTTCATCATTTCCTCTGTTATTTCATTATTTCTTGTTGTTTTATTCATATAAGTCATTTTTAAACCATAATATTTATACCTTTAACTACACTCTGCGTTTATCAGCCGCAAAATGGAACATTAACGTTTTATGTTTTTAATATTCCAAGATTGTTAACAAACTCTGTTGGTTTAAGTGCTTTTGTCATAATCCCTAACTTATGATAAGTTTCTGCCGCTTTATAATGACATTTATCATCTATGGTTAGAAAGTAGTCACAATGAGCTCCATAAAACACATGTAAAGCATCATCAATCATATTTGAAAATCGAGCATCCGATTTGTATCCTTTAAAATCAATTCTAAAATAAGTATCAGTAATTTTTTGATATGCAGGATTGTCACTTGTTTTATTCTTCGGAGCATATTCTTCCCAAAATTTGTCAGATTCCAAATATGAAGGGAGGTCTTTATTAATTCCTTTAAACAAATCTTTTTGTTGTTTAAGTTTCGTTTTACTTTGATTTATATACGTCTTCAATGATTTGTAAAGCGAATAATCTTTCTTTGCATTATTTGAAAAATTATAAATATCTTCCATCAGTGCAAGCATATTCATTTCCGATTTTGTTTGTGGAAACATTAAATTGAAAATTGGAGCAGCCTTGTATATCTCTTTAAAATTTGATGGCACATGGATAAAACGATACATTTCCATGGCTTTTCTCATCAAGCCTGTGTCATCGCAGTCCATAAGTCCAAGAAATGAATCAGAAGTTCTGTCTTTTTCATTTAATGCCGAATTGAAAAATTCATCAACATCTCGATAATGCCATGTTGATTGAGTATTTCCCCAATATTGAACAATACAAAGGTTATTCGTTAGACGCTTGATAGTATTGAGGTGCTGTGGAATGTAAACAGGATTATTAGCATATCCTCGTAGCAAATCATTAATATGAGCATTAGAGTAAGGAGTTGTAATCTTCTCACTAACTATTAATCCTTCAATTGTTGAATAAACTTGTTTCTCTTCTTCATCCAAGTCATCCATTTTTTCTATCTTATTAAAAATATTCCAGTCTAAATAGATATAATTGCTCATTTTTTAAAATTTTGAGTAAAGATACTAATTTCTATTGGTATTTTGATGATTTTCAGCACATAATAATCTTCTGAACCACGCTATTATGAAGCTGCATAAAATCGCCATTACACTGCCAAAAGTAATTCTCGGACTATCGGTTATTCTCGTGGGGTTTCCGCCCTTCAGAACGGGCTGGGAAGCCATGAACGGGAAATAACCGAAGTTGGACGGGAGATAACTTTTGGCACAATATAAATCTAATTTTTTCAACTAAATCTTGGTCTTCGTTTCTTCTTTTTCTTGGGTTTCGATGCTTGTTGTTCATCCACTGGATTGACATCCGCAGCCGATGGAAGTATCGAAAACAAAGAAGACAAACCATTTCCATCGTTTGATTGACCTACTGAATTATTAGTTGATTGATTTACTGACGTACTGATTTGCTGTTGTATTGAAGTATCTGAAATCGTTTTTTATATTTTTATTTGTTTGTGTTTTTATATTTTCATCTGTTTGTATATCAACAATCTTTTTCTTTTCACCAGCAAAATTTTGTTCGGGGGCTTTCAGTTCCCGTTCCTGCATCCGTAGTTTATCTGTCATACTGCCATTTTTCATGGTGTTGCAAAACTCGAACGTTTCGGATAGTTGCCGATTATAGCCGAACAGTTTATCAAAACCTTTTTCTACATTCTCAAATAAGGTTGTACGGTCAAAACCGCCTGTGATAACGCCTTTCTTGGTGTTGCGGTTGTTGGTAAGCGGACTTATCTTGATTTTGTTCGATTGGTCTTTACGGCTTACAATCAAATGGCAGTGCATGTTCAGTTTATTGTCGGAACGGTCGCGATTGAAATGGATTTTGCCATAGAATTTTATGTCCTCTGCCGATAGTCCTTTATTGAAATTCTTGGCGTATTCGGGAATGAGCACTTCTCGGATATACCGTTTCATGGCTTCGGCTTGTTCCTGTTTCGTGCTGCCCATCGCTTGCAGTTCCTTTTCCGATGGGCTGACATGGACAGCGTAAAACTTGGCATCCGTTTTTAGCAGTTGCCCGATGTTCCCCTCAATGTCTTTTACAACTTGGGATTTATAGACATTATCATCCGTAAGGTTGAAAAAGCCTTCGGTATAAATTCCCTGCTCCATCCGTTGCAAATCTTCATGCTCGCAATAATTTGCCAACTGTCGGCTGCTACCTGCATTGTTGTAAACTCCGTTTGATGGTGGCGGAAAATCTATATTCATGCTTACTATTCGTTTATCAGGTGCGTTATTTCTGCTTTTAGGTTTTCTTTACGTTTGCCGTCCATCACTCCGCAAGCTGCCAACTCCGCATAAAGGCTAATCAACTTCAAAAGTTTTTCGTTATCTCTTTTCTGTACCTGTTGTAATGTGCCGATTTGCTTGCCCTGACCATTTATCACATTGGCATGCTCGGTAAATTTATCGCTTATCCTTTGCAGAACGGCGTTGTATTTCTCCTGATTCTTCTCTAATTGTGAAAGAACAAGCGTTTCCAATGCTTTCACAATGCCATCGAAGCGGACGGCTATTGAATTGGTCGCCCGTATCATCGGGTTAAGTTCCTTTTCCTCGTAGTTCCGAATGAAACGAATAATATCATCCTGCCGTTTGTTGATTTTGGAAAGTTCGGCTTTGACCGATTCGGGGGCATCGGCAGGATTGATATTTGCCTTGTCGATATACTTGAAAGCCTGTTTCACTACTTCCGCTTTTTTCAGCGAATAGCGTTTGCTTATCTTTTCTACTAACCCGCCGGTTTCCTTGTCTATGGAAACGGTGGTAAATATGGTTTTCCTGCTGCTATTTTGCATGAGTAATTACAATTTTATAGAAATTCGTTCTATTAATCGCCTGATAATAAGCAATAAACTTAAATTGATTATTACAGGTGTCATTACAGCGGTTTAACTTAAACCGCTAAAGCCGAAGGCTTTGCCCCGCAGGGCAAGAGGGAAGAACAGGACTTGTCCAGTTCCCTCTTGCTCAATTTAGCGAAACGAGCGAAGCCGAAAGGCGTAGCTGTTTCAGCTAAATTAGGGTGATAGCACAAGGGAGTAACAGGAATGCTTCATTCCTAAATTTGCTACCTTTTGCTTTCAGAGCTGATTCTCTAATTGATTGGCTTTTTCAAACTGTTTGTAGGTTTGGAAATCGGCACGTTCACGAACGAAAGACCTAATATCACCAGCACGATAATAAGTTTTCTTTCCGATGGTAAAGAAAGGTAGTTGCCCGCTTACCCTATAACGTTGAAGAGTTCGGAAAGATACTTTCAGAAGAAAGGCTAAATCCTGATTATCGAGTATCTTTTCATTATCATCTAATACTTTATCGGTATTGATTAGGGATTTTAAGTCTTTACCTATTTCAGTG
Organism: Barnesiella propionica; assembly: GCF_025567045.1. Taxonomy (NCBI): domain Bacteria; kingdom Pseudomonadati; phylum Bacteroidota; class Bacteroidia; order Bacteroidales; family Barnesiellaceae; genus Barnesiella; species Barnesiella propionica. Next base: position 103,168 of record NZ_JAOQJK010000011.1, read on the forward strand.
AGCTTCTTGGATAGCTTTTCCATCCACATGTCAAAGTTTTCATTGTCTATATACATTTTGCTTCATTTTTTAGTTCAACATTATTGTTTTCAATCGATTGATGAAGCAAAGTTCAGCAAATGGTGAAAAATAAATTAGGGGAGTAGATCACCTATTCCCCTATAAATTATTAGTAAGTTGCTGATTTACAAATAACCTCTATTTTTACTTTCTATTTTAATGGCGACTATCAATTCATTTAGAAACTCTGTCAGTTTTGTTGCCTTGCGTTTAAAAACATCATCCCTTTTCTTGTATATATCCGCAAACTTAAAATTCATTCCTTTCTCAAATACCCGTGTCAGTTCAGAAAAGTTCACAGGGTTGCCAACCTTGTTCCTTACAGCATGAGAATAGAACAAGCCGCAAATTAATTCCATTATATCAATCATATCCACATCATTGGCTAAATAAACATCAGATTCAAAACTATCCTCTGTGTTTAGTGGGAAGGAATCAGGATTATCTAAGCGAAATTGTACCACTCTAAAAGTAGAATCCAATATATTCAATAGTTTAGCCAATAACAACCGGATTTCAAGTAAAGAATTATCATTTTTAATTTCTAGCCGCATGCTCAATTCTTTTATCTCTGCTGCCGTGTAATTTATGGTAAAACATAATAGTATAATATTCTGTTCCTCCTGACAAAATAAAAAGAGTTGTCGTACAAAATCATCATAAGCTATTGATAACTCTATACGGTCAATCTCTTTGCCATTAGCAGAACAAGAGAGCAGGTTGAATAACTTTGTTTCTAAAAAACGTTTCACTTACACTTTAAATAGTTACGTTACATACATAATCATATCTTTCTTTTTTTTGCAACTATAAAAATTTCACTGCTGGACGTGAAATTGTTCTTGCCAAGTAATTTTCTATAAATAGAAATTTTACAGAATCCGACCTTTTTTAATACATCTATTATTTCTTTTTCTGAATAATATCTCTCCCAAATAATGAAATGTTTAATTGTTCCTTCGAGTATCAAATTATATTGGTATGCGAATACTTTATTCTTTGGATAATGGAATGTTTGACTTAAAAGCAGATATTCGCTTTCATTCCAAAAACCACCATGAGGCGCATATTCCCAACTTTGATTTTCCTGTCTATCATTAATAATACCTTCTGAAAAAACATCAAAAATAAAAACTCCATCATCAGTCAAAGAACAATATATACTATTCAGTAATCGGTCACGATCACTATCAGAATGTGTTCCCATATCGCAATAGATCATGATTATAGTATTATAGTTACCTTTGGGATAATTATTAATGTAGTCATTCAGAATGTATTCGACTCCATCCTGTTTTCTCCTTGCATACTCTATCGAAGCCTTATTAAAGTCAATACCTGTTACAATATAATTTTCATTTGTGAAAAGCGAAGTATATAATCCCGGACCACATCCCAAATCAAGTAAATGACTTTCAGGTTTTGAATGTTTAAGAACAAAATTCACTATCTTTAAAATAGACTCTTGCTTTCGGCTAGCTCCATCAGACTGTAAATCAAGATGCTTTTTTAGTATTTGTTGCTGAATATAAGGATCAGTCCAAATATTATGATTGGACTTTTCGAATAAAGCGGGCTTTTTGTTGATGATTCTCATTTGTATTCTGAATATTTGTTATTAGAAAATCCCATAGTAGGATATGAAATACAACTATCCGTTACAAACATGAAAATTCACGCACCTTTTTCGGGCTAAAGACAATATTACAAAAACGTTGGAAATGATACGCAAACGAGTAACAGAAAGGTTTTCTGCTACATCTAAAAGTTTGTATGGATAGAATATCCGTGTATCTACATATAGAAAGTATTGATTCAGTGGGCTAAAATAGTGATTCCTTTTTAAATAGAGATATATTTTAATGTTTTTCTGAAAACAAATTTGACGGGCAACTCTTTTTCGTATTTCGGTAAAACATTCTATAGATAAACTGAATACATGTCTGAATGTTTCTTTCGCTAGAAATGGAACTTCTTAGCTGGTTTTATTCTATATCCTCTAAATCTTCAACGTCTATGTAACGATTATGTAATTCACTCATAGGCATTGTATAAAAGGGTTTAAGCCTAAAGGATGAGATTAGACATTAGTAGCTTTACTATGCCACTTCCAGACAGTTTTTAAAACGGCTCTTGATTCTTCTTTCATTTGCCGATGAAAATAGAATCAATACGTTTATAAACCATTAAAATTAAAAGTATGGAAGTAGTAACCATTGAAAAGAGAACCTTTTCGTATGTCTGCGAACGATTCACTGAGTTTGCCAAACGGATAGAAAGTTTGTGCAGCACTCATACACAAAAAGTAGAAAACTGGCTGGATAGTCAGGCTGTGTGCCTATTATTGGGCTTTAGTAAACGAACGCTGCAATATTATCGGAGTAGCGGAAGATTGTCTTATTCTCAAATAGGCAGTAAGATTTATTATAAATCTGCTGATATTGAAAGAATTATTGCAGACAGTGAAAAACTGAATCAATCACCCAAACAAACCACGCCTTATGAAAAGAACTAAAGAAGATTATCCGTCCTTCAACCTGTTTTCCATTGTCGGCACATGGGAAAGCGTTAATCTGAATCCTACGGTTATCATCTACCGGAATGACAAAAAACATCTCCTTTCTATTATATATGTATCGGAAACCACCAAACAGGCTTCTCCTGCTACGTATGAGATACAGAAAGATGGTAGCCAGTATTTTATTACCGTTGCATCCAAACGGCTCTATATTGATTATGATCCGGCAAAAGATGTACTTGGCATTTCATCACTAGGTGACTATCTGCGTAACTAACATATCAACCAGCTAATCATATAACTGATTAGCTATCTAGCAATCTTGAAATCAATCTTTCAATAAAACAATTTTTCAATCATGGAACTTATAAATAAAGATACACCGCAAGTCAAAGACTTTATTTCTTCGCTCGATTCAATGCTGAACGGCATTGAATCTATTGTCAAGCACTACAAGCCCCACCTGAACGGAGAGCATTTTCTTTCTAACCATGAAGTTTCCAAAAAGCTGAATGTCAGTTTACGAACTCTGCAAGAATGGCGAGATACAGGATTAATCCCCTTTATCCAGATAAAAGGTAAAATCATCTACCGCCAAAGTGATATTGACAAACTGCTCGAAAAGCACTACTTTGAAAGTTGGAAGGAATAACCTGCTACCCTCAAAACTTACTTAAAAAAGGATTGAGATAATGAATTTTGAAAAGTAATTTATATATGGATATAGTAGCAATAGAAAGAGTTTCCTTTGATATGTGTATTGAGAAAGAATGGATAGAGGGCAAGACATTGGCAGCTTCCTTAAATATATCTTTGCGGACATTACAGTCTTTACGGGAGAGTGGCAAACTTTCTTTTTCGACCGTTGGCAAGAAAGTATATTATAAGGTTTCCGAAGTACAAAAATTATTGGATTCAGGTAGAATAAAAGTAACCATTAAAGAATAATTACTTATGGATTTGTACACGAATGAGGATAGCCAAGAATTATTGCAATCTTTAGATAAGGCTTTACTTTATATAGAATATGTATTGAAGAGTAATAAGCCCATGTTTGAGGGTGAACGGTATCTGACAAGTGAAGAACTTTGTTCTATACTCAAAATCAGCCGTAGAACTTTACAGTATTATCGGGATGATGGTATTTTCCCTTTTATTCAACTTCTGGGCAAAGTGCTGTTTCGTGAATCGGATATAAAGAAGGTTTTGGAAGATAGGTTTCGTTCTGCCTATAATATAGAAGATTATTCTCTTTAGCTTTTAATATAATGAAGATAGATAAACGGCTACCGTCTGAATAGATTGGGTAGCCGTTTTCATCTTTAGGTCGTTTTAATAGAGAAGTTCTCCCGTACATTTTGCATATCTCGGAGAATACTTTGATCTAATACTTTGGCGTATCGCTGTGTCATTTTTGTATTGGTATGACCGAGCATCTTAGATACATTTTCCAATGATACATTGTTAGCCAGCGTAACGACAGTCGAAAATGTATGACGTCCGGTATGCGTGGTCAGGTTCTTCTTAATTCCGCAGAAATCAGCTATTTCTTTCAAATAACTGTTTGCCTTTTGGTTGCATGGAACAGGTAATAATGTACCTTTCTTTTCACAAAGCGGATAGCCTTTGTACTTATCCAATATAGCTAATGGAATATCCAAGAGTGGAATGTTACACATGACTTTTGTCTTTTGGCGAGCTTTTCTTATCCAGACGTTCCCTTGATTATCTGATACCAAATGTTCGGGTTTCAATTCCGATACATCTATGAACGCTAATCCAGTCCAGCACTGAAATAAGAAAATATCACGTACCAATTCCAAACGTGGCACATTGAAAACTTTAGTTCGTAAAATTTCTAATTCTTCTTTGGTTAGAAATTCCTTATGTACTTCCTGCTCATGGAAGTGGATATTCATAAACGGATTCTTATCTATCCAGTCATTTGCAAGAGCCATGTTAGTAATCTTCTTGACTACTTTCATGTAGCGGATAACTGTATTTTCTTGCAGATTCTTTTTCGACTTCAAGAAATGAATATAATCCTGAATGATGGCATTATTTATTTCTTTCATCGGAATATCCTTTAGATGATACTGTTTTAGAAGCATTTCTTTAAAATACTTTAAGCATGTATCAAAACGGGAGATAGTGACCTTTGCATAATCCTTGCCTATCAGTTCTCTGCATTTGTCGTTGTGTTCTTGGAATACTTCAAAGAACATCATGTGCTTTTCATCCAGCCCGAGAAAACGTCTTTTGATTTCCATCGGATTAATAAGTTTGTTTTCATCTTCCAAAGTCCGATGAATCTCATACAAGCGTAATTTTACCGATTCCAGATAACGGTTTACTTCTACTGATTTAGAATCTTTACCTGTACACCGTTCTTTAGCTTGCGACCAAAGTTCTGGCTTAACGGTTCGTTTTAGCTGCATTTCAGCTAATTGACCTTGAATAGTTATCCGCAACATGATAGGTGTTTCACCTGATTTTACTGTTCTTGTTTTGCGGATGAAGAACAGCACGTTGAAAGTCTGTCGTTTCATACTCTAAAAATTAATGTTTAAAGTTACTGAATCGTGCAGAATAGCAAGAATCAAACGCTAAGACAATCAACGACTTACGGTACAATTCGTGGATATTTTTTTCGAAACTAAAATTGTCCACGATTTAGCACTACGGAAGTGCGTTATTTTGCCAGAAATATGCGGATTGAGAGAAAAAGAAAATCCCTGAAATGTTTAATTTTCAGGGATTTACCAAATTTGAAGTCTTTTAAAAGTGGTGCCACCAGGAATCGAACCGGGGACACAAGGATTTTCAGTCCTTTGCTCTACCAACTGAGCTATGGCACCATCATTTTTGCGAATGCAAAGATAGATATATTTTTTATTTTTCCAACTATATTGAAGAAATATATGCTATTCTTCGCTAAGAGAGTTCCATCCTTGAGCCTTAAGGGCGATTTCAGTTCCGTCCCGAGTGATCATGTAACATCCGAGATCTTTTTTTGTGATATGTCCTATAATACGTATGCCCGGAATAGTGATGATTTCATCGTGTGCAGAGAGGGGAATGGTAAAAAGTAGTTCGTAGTCTTCACCTCCGTTGAGAGCTGCCGTTATGAGACTCATATTGAATTCTTCAGCCATAGTAGCTGTTTGATAATCTATGGGAATACGGTCTTCGTAGATGCGGCATCCTGTATGGCTTTGATTACAGATGTGCAGTAGTTCGGAAGAAAGGCCGTCCGATATATCCATCATTGAAGTTGGTACAATATGATGCTCAGATAATTCTTTTATGATATCTTTTCGGGCCTCCGGTTTTAGCTGGCGTTCAAGAATGTATTCTTTTCCTTCGAATGCCGGTTTAAATACTTTTTCTCCCGAGAAAACTTTTTTTTCTCTTTCTAATAATTGCAAACCCATATAAGCGGCTCCCAGGTCTCCGCTTACGCATATCAGGTCGTTTTCTTTTGCTCCGTTACGATATACTATTTTTTCTTTTTCTACTTCTCCGAGACAAGTTATACTGATGGTTAAACCTGTCATAGAAGCAGAAGTATCTCCTCCTACCAAATCTACGCCATATACATCGCAGGCCAATTGTAATCCGGAATATATTTCCTCCAGGTCTTCTATTGAAAATCTTTTGGATATACCAAGAGATACGGTCATTTGTTTCGGTTGACCGTTCATAGCGTAAATATCAGAAAAATTTACAATTGCCGATTTATATCCTAAGTGTTTCAACGGAACATAGGTAAGGTCGAAATGTACGCCTTCTAAAAGTAAGTCGGTAGTAACAAGCACCTGTTTATCTTTGTAATCAACTACGGCGGCATCATCTCCTATTCCTTTAACAGAGGAGGTGTTTTTAAGTTTTATTTTATCGGTCAAATGATTAATAAGGCCGAATTCCCCTAAGGTAGATATTTCTGTTCGTTTTTTCTGTTCCATGCAAATTTTATTGAATGAAGCCCACATATTACACCCTTTTATGCGATGTAGTGTGTGGGCTTCAGGATATATAACAAATACAATGTTTTTCTTATCAGAATTGTTCTACGAGTTCTTTCATGATAAGTGTCATTTTAGGCTGGGCCTCTGCTGCGGCTTTCTGCACTTCTTCGTGAGAAGCTTTTTCCACAATACCTTCTACTCCCAGGTCGGTAATAACAGATACCGCAAATACATCCATTCCTGCATGGCGGGCAACGATTACTTCGGGAACTGTGGACATGCCGACGGCGTCTCCACCAATAATATGGAAATACCGGTATTCTGCAGGAGTCTCAAATGTAGGTCCTTGAGTTCCTACATATACTCCTTGCTGTACTTTGATATTATTTTTTGCTGCTACTTCAAGAGCTTTATCAATAAGTTTTTTAGAATAAGCTTCACTCATGTCCGGGAAACGTACTCCCAGTTCTTCGAAATTTTTCCCATGTAGCGGATGCTCGGGGAATAGATTGATATGATCCCGTATAATCATGATATCTCCTACGGAAAAATTCGGATTCATGCCTCCCGCAGCATTGGATACAAAAAGGGTTTCTATACCTAATTCTTTCATAACTCGTACAGGAAAAGTGACCTGCTTCATGTCATATCCTTCATAATAATGGAAACGACCTTGCATGGCCATGATATCCTTTTTGCCTAATTTACCGAAGATAAGTTTTCCGCTATGGCCTTCTACAGTAGATACAGGAAAATTAGGTATTTCGTTATACGGGATTTCTTGCTTATCAGTAATATGTGTTACCAGTTCGCCTAATCCGGTACCTAGTATAATAGCTGTTTTAGGCATAACAGGTACCTTGCTTTTAAGATACGCTGCTGTTTCTTTAATTTTTTCAATCATAGTTTAACAAGTTAGGTATTAATTTACAAATATAATAAATCTTCTACCAATAACAAATCTTAATAATCTTTTTATTGAAAATAGAAATACCTGATTTGCTTCAAAAGAAAGATATTTATTTCTTTTTACTACGCCGATTCTTCTGTACAGTTTCGATTATTTTTTTAGAAAAAACAGTATTAGCATTTTGTAAAAAATCGACAGATATAGGTATATTGTAAAAATGAGATTTTAATTCTTCTGAGAGAAAAGGAGAAGAACATAGTCTCGCTGTGTCTTTCTCTGTCGTAATGATATATTTGTTTTTGCCAGGAAGAGTCTTGAATTTGTTTTCAATGGTTTTAATATCTTTAAGAGTGAAATTGTGATGGTCGGGGAAAGAAATCGCTTCTGAATGAGCAGGGAAATTTTTTATATACTGATATAATGATGCCGGATTGGCGATACCTGTAACCAATAGGAGAGAATCGTCTCCGGTAAGAGAGGATAGGGATAATTCTTCTTCCTCTCCAAACATTTTTTTGGGTAATGTATATGTGAAATGCGAGAAATATAGGTCTTGATAAGGATATAAATTCAATTTACGGGAAATAATACGGAAATCTATTGGCTTGATATCTTCCGGACATTTGGTTACAATAACTATATTTGCTCTGTATAAGCTGGATATTGGTTCGCGTAATTTACCCGCAGGTAATAATTTGTCGTCATAGATAGGTCTGTGATGGTCTGTCAAAATAATGGATATCAAAGGAGATACGTATCGGTGTTGGAATGCGTCATCCAGAAGTACAACATCTATAGCCGGTTCCAGTTCCGTCAATTTTCTTATGCCCCTGCGTCGATCGGTATCGACTGCAATGACTACGTTAGGAAATTTTTTTAGTATCTGATAAGGTTCGTCTCCAATTTCAGCCGAAGTCGAATTATTGTGTGCGAGGATAAATCCTTTTGTTTTTCGTTTATAACCGCGACTCAAAACTGCTACTCTGTATTTTTCGGAGAATAATCTGATGAGGTATTCTATATGAGGAGTTTTTCCGGTCCCCCCTACAGTCAGGTTTCCAACCGAAATAACAGGAATATCAAACTCTTCGCTGGAGAGGATGCCCCAGTCGAAGAGTTTATTTCTTATGCTTACTCCCACGCCGTAAAGTAAAGATAAAGGAGTAAGTGCAGTGATTATTTTTACGTGGTTTTCTTCAAGCATATTTATTAATAAATAACTATGTCTTCCATCCGGCATTGTAACGGATCTATTTCACGCATATTCTTTAAAGTTTCGAAGTATATATAATCACTTCCCAAATATGATTTAAGAACAGCTGTTTTTGTTTTATTGCCGAATTGTTCCATTAATTCTTCAAATATACCCTTTTTTTTCGGATATTCTTCTAAAGCATATTTTTCCATATTAGCTTCCTGGGCTATCCATTCAATAGCATCTTTCATACTCCCAAGTTCGTCAACCAAACCTATTTTTTTTGCGGTGGTTCCGTCCCATACACGACCTTCGGCTATTTTTTTGATAGCAGCAATGTCCATATGGCGGCCTTCGGCACAACGTGAAGCAAATAATTCATATCCTCTTTCTACATATTGTTGCATTTGAAGTCTTTCGTCGGGAGTCATGGCACTCGTAACATTCGGGAAAGTTCCATATTTGTTTGTCTTGACGCCATCGAAGGTAAGGCCTATTTTGTCAGTCAGTAAATTCCCGAAGTTAGGAATCAAACCGAATATTCCTATTGAACCTGTCAATGTAGTAGGTTCTGCAAAAATGCGGTTAGCACCGCATGAAATATAATAACCGCCCGAAGCAGCGACATCTCCCATGGATGCAACTACAGGTTTACCTGCTTTTTTGATCTGTTCCAAAGCTTCCCATACTTGTTCTGAGCCAAATGCGCTTCCACCCGGTGAATTTACGCGCAGAACAACAGCTTTTATATTTTTATCCGCTTCGATTTTAGTAAGGTCTTTTACTAATTTTTCGGTATTTATGCCGTCTCCAGAAGCACCGTCTATTTCACCAACGGCATATACGACTGCAATTTTATCTTTTGCATTGTTTTTCGGTTGGGAAATAGATGCAATTTCTTTAACACTGGCTAATGTAAGTTCTTTATCTTTATCTATACCTACCTTTTCTTTTAGGAGATTTTCGAATGCCGGACGATAAATTAATTTGTCGACAAAACCATATTTTAAAATGGTTTCCGGTGCTTTAGTCATTAATAATGTGTCGGCATAAGCATTTAATTGAAGAACGGGGATAGAGCGGCTTTTTGATAAGTTCGTCAGAAGATCGCTCCAGATGGCATCCATGTATATTCTGGTTTGTTCTTTATTAGCTTCGCTCATTTTAGTCGCAATATATGGTTCTACAGCCGATTTGTATGTTCCCACTTTGAAAACTTGCATTTCAATTCCAACCTTTTCCATCAGGTTTTTATAAAATGTTATTTCGCTGGCAAGTCCTCTAAAATCAAGCATGCCTACCGGATTCATAAATACGCTGTCGGCAGCGGCAGAAAGGTAATATTCCCGTTGGGAATAATTGTCCCCGTAAGCATAGATGAATTTTCCTGATTCTTTGAAATCGTTCAAAGCGTCGCGTATGGCGTTTATAGATGCAACCCCTGCACTTAGTCCGTTGGCTTCTATATAAATACCGGATATATTTTTATCATCTTTTGCAATAGATATAGCTTTAAGAGTTTCATCCAGTCCTAGTGTTTCGGTATTATCTCCGAAAATCATATTCATGGGGTCCTCTTTCGTACGTTCAGTTAATATCCCGCTTAGATTAATATGAAGAATTGTTTTAGGACTTGTCTGGTATTCTGCAGAAGAAGATAGGGTCGCTATGCCTGCAAAAGATAAAATCATGATCCAGAACATGACAAATCCGGCAATAAGAACGCCAAAAACGCAGGCGAACATAGTAGTGAAAAATTTTTTCATGTATTTGTATTTTAAATTAGTTTGAATATTCTATTATATAGTATAATGTAATTAACGTTGCAAACATACAAACTTTTTTAATATAAACAAAAGAAACAATAAATATTTATCGAAAAACAATAATTGACTGAATTAGATACAATCTAAAAACAAAACATCGAATCGTGTTGTTTTTTAAATCAGAAAATAGGAACCTAATAAAATGATAAAATAATGAAAACATCTTATTTGTTTTTAGCCAAAGGGTTTGAGGAAATTGAGGCCTTGGCTGTAGTCGATGTAATGCGCAGGGCTGGCGCGGAAATTAAAATGATATCTATGGCCGATGGCCGTGATGTAACCGGTGAACATGGAATAACAGTTATGGCGGATGGGCTATATAAAGATATAAAATTTGACGATGTAGAAGGATTCTATATTTTACCCGGAGGGGAAGAGGGGACCAAGCAGCTTTTTATGAATGATGACTTTAAAATGAATTTATTGAATCATTATAATCAGGGACGACATGTTGCTGCAATAGGAGAGGCTCCTGCTATCTTCGGCGATTTGGGAATGCTAAATGAAAAGAATGCAACAGCTTTACCCGCTTATATGCATTTTTTATCGGGTGCAACTTATACCGGATTACCGATCGAAATACAAGATAATGTAATAACAGGTAGGGGAGTCGCCGATTCTTTGAAATTTGCTGTGGGGATAGTTTCTATAGCAGCCGGAAAAGATGCAGCAGAGAAGGTTTCCAAAGAACTTTTGATGGTATTAGGATGATATAATGATTGCTTTATTAAGGACGCCTTGACACAATGTGCCAAGGCGTCCTTATATTGTACAGAGCGGACTTGTTCTAATAAATATCGGCAACTATTATATTTTTTAGCAATAAGAAGTAAAAGGTTTAATAGAAGGATGTTTTTCCGTTGTTTGATATAAATATTTGATTTACAGCATATTGATTATTGTTGTAGAATTTTTTTTCAAAAAAAGGCAGAAAAAGTTTGTGAGATAAATAAAAAGCCCTA
>NZ_JAOQJK010000012.1 GCF_025567045.1 Barnesiella propionica
CCCGATGCCTTCCTGGTTCTGGGCGATACCAACTCCTGCCTTTGCGCCATAGCCGCCAAAAAGCGCCACATCCCCATCTTCCACATGGAAGCCGGTAACCGTTGCTTCGACCAGCGGGTTCCCGAAGAAAGCAACCGGAAAATCGTCGACCATACCAGCGACATCAACCTCACCTACAGCAGCATCGCCCGCGAATACCTGTTGCGTGAAGGCCTTCCCGCCGACCGTGTGATCAAGACCGGTAGCCCGATGTACGAAGTACTGATGCAGTACCTTCCCAAGATCCGTCAATCCCAAATCCTCGAAACGCTCGGTCTGGAAAAAGGGAAATACTTCGTTGTTTCCGCGCACAGAGAAGAAAACATCAGCAGCGACAAAAACTTCATAAACCTGGTCACCATCCTCAACCAGATATCAGCAAGTTACGGTTACCCCGTCATCGTCTCCTGCCATCCCCGCACCCGTAAGAAGATAGAACAAAAAAACATCCGTTTTCACGAAAACGTAAAACTGATGAAACCCCTGTCCCTGAGTGACTACAACCAGTTACAGTTAAACGCTAACGCCGTGTTGTCCGATTCGGGTACGATCAGCGAAGAATCCTCCATCCTGAACTTCCGTGCACTGAACATCCGCGAAGCCCACGAACGTCCCGAAGCGATGGAAGAAGCCTCGGTGATGATGGTAGGTTTGGATCCCGATCGTGTGATGCAAGGGCTAGCCGAGTTACAGAACCAAGATATAGAAGAACGTAACTTTCGTCCCGTGTATGACTACTCGATGCCCAACGTAAGCGATAAAGTAGTGAGGATAATCCTCTCCTATACCGATTATGTGAAAAGGAATGTCTGGAGGGAAAAGTAAGCAGTCGATTAATCAGTATCATATGAAATCATTAATAAGCGTCATTATTCCTATCTATAAAGCAGAAGATAGTTTAAAAAGATGTGTAGACAGCGTGCTGAACCAAACATATACGAATTTAGAAATTATTTTAGTAGATGATGGTTCGCCGGACAAATGTCCTCAAATGTGTGATGAGTATGCTCGGACAGATGAGAGGGTGAAGGTTATTCATAAATTAAACGGCGGAGTGTGTGATGCCCGTAATGCCGGAATGAATGCGGCTAAAGGGGAATGGTTTACATTTGCGGAAAGTGATGATTATTTAACGCCGGATGCTTGTGAAGTCCTTTATAACGAAACTGTAGCAGATTCTGTAGATTTTGTTTTAGGAGCTTATTATAAGGAAAGTTCTAAGGGACGTACAGTAAAACATTTGTTTTTTCAGGATAAGATTGTTTTTGATGAAATAGAGACAAGAAATATTTTGATGAAAAAGGTTTTAGGTTTGACAGGAGAAGAATTGAGACATCCGGAGCAAATTGATTCATTGTTAACTTGTACGTCAAAATTATTTCGTCTGGATATAGTTAAGAATAATAAAATAGAATGGATTAGCAGAAAAGAAACATATTCGGATTGTCTTGATTTTATTTTCAGATATTGCTATTACTCAAAAAAAGCTGTTTATATAGATAAGCCGTTATATCATTATGTACGAACAAATACAGTTTCACAAACCGCCGTATACCGGGAAAATACGATAAATCTGTGGATGGCTCAGTTTGAACAATTAAAGCGTTTTATCAAAGAAAAAAATATAGAATCGATAATGGAAGAAGCATATTTCAATAGAATATGTTTTTCTGTTATACCAATAGGGGGTAATGCTTACAGGATGCGGAGTTATAAACTCGCAATGAAAGAAGTTGACGAGATGTTTAAAAAAATAATTTATCAGGAAGCTTTTTCAAGATTCAAATTAAATTATTTACCGTTTCATTGGAAAGTGTTTTTTTTCACAGCAAAACATAAGTTGAATCTAAGCTTTTATTTTATTACGGTTGTGATGAGAAAGATAATGAATAAAGGGCGAAATATTTAATAAAAATGGAACCGAAAGTCAGTATAGTTATACCTGTATATAAAACCGAGTCCTATTTAGTTGGTTCGGTTAATTCAGTAATAAGACAAACGTATAATAATAAAGAAATAATATTGGTGGATGATGGATCACCTGATGATTGTCCGGGTATTTGTGATGAATTTGCGAAAGAAAATGAGAATATTCAAGTAATTCATAAAAAAAATGGAGGGTTATCAAGTGCCAGAAATGCGGGAATGCAAAAAGCGACCGGGAAATATATTTTATTTCTGGATTCCGACGATCAATTAGTACAAGACGCCATTTCGATAATGGTGGGAAAAGCAGAGAGAGAAGGCTTAGATGCTGTTTATCCGAATTCTTATTATAAGGTATATGAGAATAATACTGAAAAAAAATATGCTTTACATTTTAAAAAAGATGCATTTTCCAATGACCCTAAAGTCTTTGCACTCGATGTAGTTATAGGAAAGGGGCGTGCAAGGAGATCTACAGCTGTCTTATATGATCTTGATATAATGAAAAATAATGCGATTGAATTTCCTTATGGATTAATTTCGGAGGATGTATTCTTTAATCTGGATTTTTTACTTAAATCCAATAAAATAGGGATGATAGAAGAACCTACTCTATTATGTTTGAAAAGGAATGGAAGCATATCAACTTCATTTTATAAGAATTTTTTCGATACTATTATTTTAATGGATAATAAAGTAGAATCATTTATCAAGAATATAGATTCTTCAAAGTATAATAATGTTATTAAAGGAAAAAGAGAATCGTTGTTATTTAGAAATGTGTTAATTTATGTTATCCAGGTTATGGTGGATGAAAATATTAAATATGCAGAAAGAAAAGCTTTGTCTGTAAAATATATGGATAACTGCAGAGTAAGAGATGCATTTAAAAATAAGATAGAATTCCCTTATTTTGAAGGTACTATACAAAAAATATTTATGATTGTTTCCATCTTGCTAATGAAATATAGGTGTTATACACTGCTTTGTTTTTTAGCAAATATAGCAGGTAAAAATAATAAGTTATAAAACTATATGAGAATTTTAATAGTATCAAATTCTCCTTGGAGAAATGATAATAGTTTCGGAAACTCCTTTTCCAATATTTTTCAGGGGATGGGTGATATAGAAATTGCAAATATATATCTAAAATATGGAGTTCCTGATAATGATATCGTTTCTGTATATTATCAGATAACAGAGAAATCTTTACTTAATAATTTAAGAAACAAAAAAAATAAATCAGGCAGGGTGGTCAGGGTTTTTCAAAAAGAAAGGAATGACAAGACGGGAGAAAAACAATTTAACAAAATTAAAAGATATAAGAATATTTGGTTGTTTTGGTTCCGGGCCATAATCTGGAAAATAGGTAGATGGAAATCTAAAGAGTTTATTGATTTTATTGATGACTTTAATCCTGATTTACTTTTTATTCCTGTTTATTATTCGCATTATATTCACGATATAAATTTTTTCATAAAAGATAGATTAAAAATTCCTGCTGTAGGATATGTTTCGGACGATGTATATTTACGGCCGTGTTATGGTCGCATTCTCCAATATATAGATAGATCAATGATAAGACCTGTCATGAAAAAAGTATTTAATGCATGTGATATTGTTTATACTATTTCAGAGACCCAGAGAAGCGAATATGCTAATTTATTTGGTGATAAATTTAAGATATTGACCAAATTTTCCGATTTTGACGAAGAGAAAAAGATGCCGGTAAATAAACATGAATTTCCTGTAAAAATGTTATATACCGGAAATATAGGAACGGGCAGATATCAGTCTATCTTATTAATTGTAAATGCAATTAAGGAGATAAATAAAGATAAGAAGAAATTTGTTTTCGATATTTATACTACAACGGTATTAACACCCAAACAGATAAGTAAAATTAGTGTTGAAAATGTTGTACGTGTACACGATCCCGTTTCTTATTCTCAAATTATACAATTACAACAACAATCTGATTTGTTAGTACATGTCGAAGGCCTTTCTTCAAAAGAAAATTCATTGGTTAGGCAATCGTTTTCTACTAAAATAGTAGATTATTTAGAAAAAAATCGTGCCATATTTGTTATTGGGAGGGACGATTCTGCTTCAATAAAATATTTTATAGACAATGACTCTGCATTCGTAGCACAAAGTTATAAGGGTATTTTAGATAACTTAAATAGAATATTAAACGATTTATCTTTATTAAAATCATATGCGCAAAAGGCATGGGAATGCGGGAAAAGAAATCATCAAAAATCAGTTAAACAAGCCGAATTGAAAGAGGATCTGTTTAATGTTGTGAAATTCAGGAGTATCCCCTCTTTTAAAGATAAAGCATAATCTTTTGGTATTATAAAAATATAATAAATTATATGTATAAGTATATTAAAAGAATAATTGATATTTTAATATCAATTATAGGGTTGGTATGCCTTTCTCCGGTTTTATTGTTTACTGCGATAATGATAAAATTAGAAAGTCGTGGGCCGGTAATATTTAAACAAGAACGTTTGGGACGATACGGTAAACCGTTTAAGATTTATAAATTCCGTTCCATGGTTGTGGGTGCTGAAAAAAAAGGATCAGGAGTTTACTCCTTTAAAGGAGATAACCGGATTACGAAGGTGGGTAAATTCATCAGGGCTACCAGCATTGACGAACTGCCACAGTTTGTAAACATATTAAAAGGGGATATGGCGGTTATCGGGCCTCGTCCTGCCTTGACTTATCATCCGTGGCCTTGGGAACAATATACCGAAGAGCAGCGGCGTATGTTCGAAGTGCGCCCCGGAGTAACCGGTTGGGCACAAGTGAATGGCCGTAAAGATGTAGAGTGGAACCGGCGTATAGAATTGAATGTCGAGTATGTAGATAAAATGTCATTTGCATTTGATATGAAGATTTTTTTCATGACTGTATTCAAAGTATTTACTATGCAGGATAATAATAACGTATCAAAAACTGCTTGATATATTTCGATAAATTTTAATACTTGTGGTATGCTGAAATTAATGTATATAACGAACCGTCCCGAAATAGCCGGAATCGCTGAGGAGGCCGGGGTTGACAGGATTTTTGTTGATTTGGAGACAATTGGAAAACAAGAGCGGCAGGGAGGAATGGATACGGTACAATCTACTCATACTCTTGATGATGTTTCTACCATAAAAAAAGCTATTCGTTCCGCTAAATTATTGGTTCGGTGCAATCCTATTCATCCGGGATCGGGTCAAGAGATAGAAACCATTATACAAAATGGAGCCGATATTATCATGTTACCATATTTTAAGAGTGTCAATGAGGCGGCAGCTTTTTTAAATTATGTAAATGGACGTGTGAAGACTTGTTTGTTGGTAGAAACACCGGAAGCAGTCGACAGGATAGAGGGTATATTGGCTTTAGATGGAATAGATGAAATACATATCGGTTTGAATGACTTGCATTTGGCTTATCATAAAAAATTTATGTTTGAATTATTGACCGACGGGACCGTAGAGATGTTGTGTAATAAATTCAGGCAGAAAGGTATCCCTTATGGTTTTGGTGGAATTGCCAGATTGGGAAAAGGGGCATTGCCGGCTGAATGTGTGATAAAAGAACATTATAGATTCGGCTCTACGCGGGCTATTTTATCCCGTAGCTTTTGTAATACCGATATTATTACCGATCTGGAAGAAGTGGCACAGGTCTTTAAACAGGGCATGTACGATATCAGAACGCTTGAAGAAGAAATTTTGCGATATCAGAATTATTTTGAGGATAACAGAAAGTTTGTTTTTGAGACAGTTCGTAAACTTTCGGAAGAATAGTATTTTAGATTAAGTAAAAAGTATGAATCTTTTATTAACAGGAGCGTATTCTTTCACTCCCGGCCAGATTGAGAGTTTTCAGGCTTTGGGTTATAAGACTTTATTTGTTCAGGATGAAAGAGTTCCTTTGGAGATCGATACATCCACTATAGATTGTGTTGTTTGTAATAATCTCTTTTTATATAATAAAATTGAAGATTTTAAATCTCTCAAATTTATACAACTGACAAGTGCCGGTTTGGACAGGGTACCTCTTGATTATATAAAATCTCATGAAATTGATTTGCACAACGCCCGTGGTGTTTATAGCATACCCATGGCAGAGTGGGCTTTGTTGAAAATACTGGAAATATATAAAGATTCTCTTCATTTTATGCAGGCACAAAATAACCGGAAGTGGCTTAAAGAACGAAATATCATGGAGCTGTCCGGTCGTACGGCATCGGTAGTTGGAATGGGGAGTGTAGGTAAAGAAGTTGCCCGCCGGTTAAAGGCGTTTGGAGTTAAAATTCTGGGTATAGATATTTTTGAAATAAAGGAAGATTACGTGGATCGTTTTTTCCATATTAATGATATTGATAAAGCATTATCTCTTAGCGATATTATAGTACTTACTTTGCCTCTTACCGGACAAACCAGATATTTGATCAATAAAGAACGATTAAATAGTATGAGACAAGATGCGGTGATTATTAATATTTCACGAGGTGCTGTTATACAGGAGACAGCTTTGATTGATGCTTTAAATACAGGTAAATTCAGGGGTGTTGCTTTAGATGTTTTTGAACAGGAGCCCTTAGAAAGTAATAGCCCGTTATGGAGCATGAAGAATGTATTTATTTCTCCTCACAATTCTTTTATCTCCGACAAAAATAATGAGCGGCTTTTCCGGTTGATGTACGATAATCTTAAAAATTACATTTCTTAATGTATCGGTATGAGTAAAAAGTTTATTTTGGTGTCTCCTAAAAACAGGACTGTTTATAACTTCAGAGGGGATCTTATTGCAGAAATAAAACGTAAAGGTTACGAGGTGATTGTAACGGGTCCTAATACTGATAATTTGGAACAAATAAAAACATTGGGTGTACGGTTTTATGAAATACCTATGAACAAAACCGGTATCAATATTTTCTCCGATATAAAATATTTGTTGGCATTAAGGAAACTATTTAAAGAGGAACGTCCGGACGCAATGCTCGGCTATACGGTCAAACCGGTTATTTATGGAGCCATTGCCGCTAAAATGGCGAGAGTGGCGAATATTAATTCTATGATAACCGGAGTAGGATATTTATTTGTTTCCAAAACAATGAAAGCACGTATTCTACGCGCTTTAGCCCGGATACTGTATATTATAGGATTAAAATGCGCCGACCATGTTATTTTTCAGAATAGGGACGATTTGGACGAATTTATTTCAAACGGATTGGTAAAACGTTCCAAGTGCCATGTCGTTAATGGTTCCGGTGTAAATATGGCTAAATATACAGTGACCTCTTTCCCGGACCGGATGACATTTTTTATGCTTTCCCGGGCGTTAATCAGTAAAGGAGTGAGGGAATATTTTAAAGCGGCTAAAATCGTAAAGGACCGGTATCGTGAGAATGTCCGTTTTATGTTTTTGGGTGCTATAGAGAATATGCCCGACTCGATATCAAAAGAAGAATTGGAACCTTATATAGAAGACGGTATTATCGATTATTTTGGTGAAAGCAAGAATGTTTCCGAATATTTCGATCAATGTTCTGTATTTGTCCTGCCATCTTATCGGGAAGGTACGCCCCGAACTGTATTAGAAGCTATGTCAAAGGGGCGTCCTATTATAACAACAGATGCTCCCGGATGCAGGAGTACGGTTTTAGAAGGACAGAATGGTTATCTTGTTCCGGTCGGAAATATAGAAAAGCTGGTAGAAAAAATGGAGTGTTTTATAGAACATCCTGAATTTGTAGAAAAAATGGGACGAGCTAGTTATGAATTGTGTAAAGATAGATTTGAGGTCGATAAAGTTAATGCAGCGATGATTCGTATAATGAATCTTTGATCTGGAATATGAAAAAAAGATACATTCGGCTAAAGCGTAGTGCTTTGAAAATGAAAAACATATTAGTGTTTTTATTTATTCCGTATTATGTGTGGAAGAAAAAAAATGAGCTATAATATGCAAGAAATAAAACTCCTGACCGACGAACTTTTAGACCGGGTCATTCTCGAAGCCCGTGAAAATCCCCGTTTACGTAAAAACTATAACTTCCACGACGACCATGCCGATCCCGTCAACCGCATGCTCAACGCCCTGGAGCCGGGAACCTATCTACCTCCCCATCGCCATCAAGACCCGGACAAGACTGAGATCTACCTCGTCCTCCGGGGCCGTCTCGAAGCCCTTCTGTTTGACGATCAGGGAGAGGTAACCCGACGTATACAGCTGGGCCCCGGTACCCCTGTCCACGCCATAGAAATCCCTCCCCGTACCTGGCACACGATACTGGTTCAAGAGCCGGGAACCGTGATCTATGAAATCAAGGAAGGTCCATACGTGCCGTTATCACCGGTTCATCTGGCGCCTTGGGCCCCTTCTGCGGAAGACAAAGAAGAAGTGCTTCGATACATGCAGGCATTGAAAGAAAAATGATAGCAGTATGAAGAACGATACTCCACATTGGCACGCAATATATACCGCATCCCGTAGTGAAAAGAAAGTACGGGACAGATTGAATGAACAGGGTATCGAGAATTTTTTACCTATACAGACCGTCGTACGTCAATGGAAATACCGGAAACAGAAAGTTGACGTGCCTGTTATTTCCGGGATGCTTTTCGTTCGTGTGACCCGGCAGGAGCAAATACGTGTATTAGAGACGAGGGGAGTTGTCTGTTATCTTCGTTTGCGTTGCGAATCCCAGCCTGCGGTAATTCCGGATAAGCAAATAGAAGATTTTCGTTTCCTTATCGATTATTCCGACAGTGCGGTGGAAATGATTAATGATACGTTGGAAATAGGCGATAAGATACGGGTTATAAAAGGATCTTTATCTGGAATGGAAGGTGAACTTATCCGGTACGGAGGAGAAAGCAAAGTTGTTGTCAGGCTGTCGGTCCTGGGATATGCTGCGGTTACGATACCGGGAAGTTTTGTAGAAACAATAGACAGTCTATAAATTATATGTACATGAAAGAATATGACATAATACTTGACGACCAGAAAACAATGTCTTTTCACATAACCGAATGTGAGGAGGGTAGTTGGACTGCAGATCCGGAGGATCAGGGAAAACTGGAAAATTATTTACTCACGATGTGGAATGATGCCCGTGCGGTTACTATAAAGTTGTATGATTCAAAAGCGATGGAATGTCACTATCTTTTATTATTACCCGATGGGAGTGAAATGAAGATGGAACACGATCCGGGTAAAGGATATATACTTACTCCGGTGAAGCCTGCCGGCAAAGGGCGTTTCTCTTATTTGCTGGCTTATAACTGCCGGCTCGTATATAAGGGGTATGAAGGTTATGAAGAGTATGATGAGGAAGAATGTATGTTCGTTGGAGTGGTACGTGCCGGAACTGAGGTTCTTACTTATGGAGGGCGGACTCTTATGGCTGCTCACCGGGATTTTGAAAGGGTAATAGAATCATACCTTTCCCGGAAAGATTGAGTGCCATATAAATTTTATAATTAACGCTCCCGATATTCCAAAATATCGGGAGCGTTTTTATTTAAAAAGTCTTTTCGGATTTCTAATCAGAAATATATTTCACCGAAAAAGTCCGGACGGTGAAAATCAGGTTTTTCTGTTTCTATAGGCGACCAGCTCAAATAGTGAGGCAGGCTGGTTCCGTCGGCGCATTTATAGAAATTGGCATATAGTTTCTCCGGGAGATTATTGCCGTCGAGTCCTATCAGTTCGAAAGGAATCGCAACCAGCAAATTCCAGGCAAATAATCCTTCCATTTCCTGAAAGGGTTTATTTCCGGCAGAAGCGTATCTTTTTATACTTTTGAGACATTCCGGTGACAGATGTACTGCTGCATTTCTGTTTTCCCGTTTTCCTCCCAAAGCTGTGCCTATACAGTTGAATTCGAAATTATAATATTCTTTTTCTCCCGGTACTTGTACGAAAAACTCCACACAACTATCCTGCCATACCGGGTCATTATCTTTATAGTTTACAGCTCTCAAATAATTACCCCGCACAAAATAGTCGATGTACAAATATTTGTCTCCGCGGGCTATGTTGAATACGGTAATGGGCCGGTATGCAAATTTATCAGGCCAATTTATGCATTCTATACTCTGGCGCGTACTTTGTTCCTCCAGCTCGTCGCTTATACTTTCCATAGGCATCGTATCGAGATGAGGAATATAGGGGACGGATAATTTCTTTTTCATAGACATGTAATTAAATTATGATAGTTTGTGAGGATTAGTGGGATTATGAAATGTATGATCGTCTTATCAGTTGATATGTAAAAAGTAATCTTTTATACCCCAGATAAAACCGACGATAGACATAATTATAATGATAATTCCTATACTTTTATTGATAAGCCATATACTACGCAAGTTGAAATGTCCTCTTACTTTATTGATAAAGTACGTAATTGTAAACCACCATAGAATAGCCCCCAATATGATAGATATATAACCCAGGGCATGATGTACAGCCTGTGATTCCGGCAGGAAAAAGTTAAACCGGGCAAAAAGACCTATATACAGGAATAATATAAGAGGATTAGAGAAAGTAAGCAGGAATGAAGTAATGAAATCCTGTGTGAATGTATTTTTAGAAGTTTGAGGTTTAGAGAGTTTCTTGGTCGGGTTTTGCCGGTAGATATAAAGACCGAACCCTACTAACACAAAACTTCCTAAAATTTGCAAAATATTCTGATTTGTAGATATAAAGTCTACGACAAATGCCATTCCTACCCCCGAAAGAATCGCGTAAACGAGGTCGGAGAGAGCAGCACCCAAGCCGGTAACAAGGCCCGACCATCTGCCTTTGTTCAAGGTTCTCTGTATGCATAATATACCTACCGGACCCATTGGTGCAGAGACCAATACGCCTATTGCTACGCCGCGAATAATAGTATATATTGTGAGATCCATCTTGTTTTTATGTTTCTTTTCTTCCGGCAATTTTATTGCACAGGTGTGCAAAGATAAGGAGAATTTTCTGCAAAATCCAGTATTGTTTTATTGAAATTAATTTGAAGAGATATAGCTTTTTGATTAATTTTGCACGAAGAATCATAGCCGCATGTTGAGTATGATTTTATTGTCGATTTCTTTGCGGAAATTTTCGTGACAGATATAAAGTAGAGTGCTACTACCTGATAACATAAAAAATATACATACATGGTCCTTTTTTTTAGAACAGATGACTCTGTCATCGTTGTAGAAGCCAATCACCAGTTTTCTCCCGAAGAAACCCGAAAGTTGTGTTGGCTGTTTGGCAATGCCGCTGCTTTAACCGATGATTCCCTCCCGGGATGGTTTGTCGGTCCCCGTAAAGAGATGATTACTCCCTGGAGTACAAATGCCGTAGAGATAACTCAGAATATGGGACTTTCCGGCATTTCTCGTATAGAAGAGTTTTTTCCCGTCGGGAGCGATGAGGCAGAATACGACAAGATGTTGCAGCGTCTTTATAAAGGACTGGACAGCCGTGTGTTCGAGATAAGCAAGCACCCCGATCCTATTGTACATATCGATGACATTGACTTGTATAACCGGCAGGAAGGGCTGGCACTCAGTGACGAAGAGGTGGAATATCTCAACGGGCTCAGTAAGAAAATAGGACGTAAACTCACCGATAGTGAAGTATTCGGTTTTTCACAAGTTAATTCTGAACATTGCCGTCATAAAATTTTTAACGGTTTGTTCATCATTGATGGAAAAGAGAAAGAAAACTCTCTTTTTAAGCTTATCAAGAAGACGTCGGAATATAACCCCAACCGTTTAGTTTCGGCCTATAAAGACAATGTCGCTTTCAATGAAGGACCTGTTGTGGAACAATTTGCTCCGGCTTCTTCCGATAAGCCCGATTTTTTTGAAATAAAAGATATAAAGACGGTTATTTCATTAAAAGCCGAAACACATAATTTCCCTACGACCGTAGAACCTTTTAATGGTGCGGCGACAGGTACCGGAGGGGAGATACGCGACCGTTTGGGAGGAGGAAAAGCAAGCCTTCCTATTGCAGGTACAGCCGTTTATATGACCTCATATCCCCGTAGTGAAGAAGGACGGGAATGGGAAGAAAATGCCATGCCTGAACGTCCGTGGTTATACCAGACTCCTGAAGAAATATTGGTAAAAGCCTCCAACGGAGCGTCCGATTTCGGAAACAAATTCGGCCAGCCTCTTATTTGCGGGTCGTTGCTGACATTCGAACATGCCGAGAATAATAAGCAATACGCTTATGATAAAGTAATTATGCTAGCCGGAGGAGTCGGTTTCGGAACGATGAGGGATGCTCTTAAAGGGACACCAGAGCCCGGAGAAAAAGTCGTAGTCATGGGCGGTGATAATTATCGTATCGGAATGGGAGGAGGCGCTGTATCTTCAGTGGAAACCGGAGTATATGCCAATGCTATTGAGCTGAATGCCGTGCAGCGGGCCAATCCCGAAATGCAGAAACGGGTGTCGAATGTTATCCGTGCGCTGGCCGAAGCTGAAGAAAATCCTATTGTCTCTATTCACGACCACGGAGCCGGAGGACATCTTAACGCCCTCTCCGAGTTGGTTGAAGAAACAGGAGGCCGTATAGATATGGATAAGTTGCCTGTAGGCGATCCGACTTTATCCGCGAAAGAAATAGTGGGTAATGAATCCCAGGAACGTATGGGAATGGTTATCCGTGAAAAAGATATAGAGGAAGTACGGCGTATTGCCGACCGTGAGAGGGCTCCTTTCTACGTGGTGGGGGAGACGACGGACGATCATAGGTTCGTATTTGAACAGGCTGATGGAATAAAACCGATAGATCTTGCAATGGAAGATATGTTCGGAAAAGCTCCCCGTACGGTTATGAGTGACCGGACTATAGAAGAAAATTACCGGGATGTGAATTATGACCCGGCGCATCTTGACGAATATGTAGAACAGGTTCTTCAGCTCGAAGCCGTTGCCTGCAAAGATTGGCTGACCAATAAGGTAGACCGTTCCGTTACCGGAAAGATAGCCCGCCAGCAATGCCAGGGTGAGATACAGTTGCCCTTGAGCGATTGTGGTGTAGTAGCCTTGGATTATCAGGGTAAAGCCGGTATCGCGACATCTATCGGTCATGCGCCGCAGGCAGCGATGATCGATCCTGCAGCCGGTTCTGTATTGGCCGTGGCGGAAGCTCTTACCAATATAGTATGGGCTCCACTGGCCCAAGGATTGGACAGTGTATCACTGAGTGCTAACTGGATGTGGCCATGTAAGAACGAAGGAGAAGATGCCCGTTTATATACCGCTGTGGAAGCTTGCAGCGACTTTGCCTGTTCCTTAGGTATTAATATACCGACTGGAAAGGACAGCCTTTCCATGACGCAGAAATATGGCCAGGAAAAAGTATTTGCTCCCGGTACGGTGATTATTTCTGCCGGAGCCGAGGTCTCCGATGTTAAGAAAGTAGTTTCCCCTGTATTGCAGCCTGTTCGTAACAGTGCAGTTTACTATATCGATTTTTCTTTCGATAGTTTTAAACTGGGAGGTTCGGCTTTTGCGCAGTCTCTGAATAAAATAGGATCCGAAGCTCCTACGGTGCGTGATGTCGAATATTTTGCAACCGCTTTTAATACGGTTCAGACGTTAGTGGAAAAAGGTCTGATTCTTGCCGGACACGATATCTCTGCAGGTGGAATGATAACGGCTCTGTTGGAAATGTGTTTCGCCAATGTGGAAGGTGGTTTGGAGATTAATTTAGACAAATTGCCCGAAAAAGATCTGGTGAAGATATTATTCAGTGAGAATCCCGGTATTTTGATCCAGGTCGAAAATAAGAGTGAAGTGGAGAAAATATTATCCGATGCCGGAATAGGATTTCTTCGTATCGGCCGTCCTTGTGACGAACGTCATATTCTTATAAATAAAGATGGTTCTGAATACCAGTTCTTTATAGACCATTTGAGAGATGTATGGTTTGAATCCTCTTATTTGCTGGATCGCAAACAGAGTGGAGAAGAAGCAGCGAAGGCAAGGTTCCTTAATTATAAAGAACAACCTATCCGGCTGCATTTCAATTCTTCGTTTACCGGAAAATTGTCAGACCTCAAAATATCGGCATACCGTCGTGGACGGTCAGGAATAAAGGCCGCTATTATCCGGGAGAAAGGAGTGAATGGCGACCGCGAAATGGCATATGCCCTATTCTTGGCCGGTTTTGATGTAAAAGACGTTCATATGACCGATTTGATCAGTGGCCGTGAGACATTGGAAGATGTAAATATGATTGTTTATTGCGGGGGATTCTCTAATTCAGATGTTCTCGGCTCGGCAAAAGGATGGGCCGGCGGTTTCCTTTGGAATGAAAAGGCCAAAGCTGCATTAGATAAATTTTATGCCCGGGAAGATACGCTTAGCTTGGGAATCTGTAACGGTTGCCAGTTAATGGTGGAATTGGGATTATTAACTCCCGGCCATGAAGAAAAGCCTAAAATGTTACATAACGATTCCCATAAATTTGAAAGCCAGTTCCTGGGACTGACTATTCCTGAAAATAATTCTGTCATGTTCGGTTCGCTCTCAGGTAGTAAACTGGGAATATGGGTCGCTCATGGAGAAGGAAAATTTTCCCTCCCGTATTCGAAAGAACATTATAACGTTATCGCTCAATATTCATATGACGCTTACCCGGCTAATCCTAACGGTTCGCCTTACGCAATAGCAGGCATTGCTTCGGAAGACGGTCGTCATTTGGCGATGATGCCTCACCTGGAAAGGGCTATATTCCCATGGCAATGGGCATATTATCCGGCCGAAAGAAAAGGACTGGACGAAGTTACCCCCTGGATAGAGGCATTTGTAAATGCCCGCAAGTGGGTGGAGAAACATCGTAAATAACGGAATATAATATATGTGGCTGTTTTCTTATAAAGAGACAGCCACGTATCTTTTTATAAATATGGGGGAGATATGCCCTAATTAAAATAATAAATCAGAATAAAGAAATATAACTGCGATGGGTGGTTTTTTTGGAGCAATAAAAAAAGAAAGTTGTGTAGCCGATCTTTTTTACGGAGTAGACTATAATTCCCATATGGGGACGAAACGTGCCGGTATGGTTACATACAATGAAGCGAAATTCGTGCGTTCGATACATAATATAGAGAATTCTTATTTCCGTACCAAATTCGAAGAAGAACTGCCTGCTTTTTGTGGAAATTCAGGTATAGGAATAATCAGCGACACCGATGCTCAACCTATTATCGTTAATTGTCATTTGGGAAAATTTGCTATCGTATCCGTAGCCAGGATAAATAATCAAAAAGAGTTGGAACAGGAATTACTGGATGCCGGGCATCATTTAAGCGAACATAGCAATGGCTTGTCTAATACCAGTGAACTCATGTCTTTGCTGATATGTGAAGGAAAAGATTATGTGGAAGGAATAGAAAATGTGTATAAACGCATTAAAGGTTCCTGTTCTATGTTGCTGTTGACTGCCGAGGGAATTATTGCGGCCCGGGACAAGTATGGACGTACACCGATCCTGATAGGGAAGGGGGCGAACGGATATGCCGTTTCTTCTGAATCATGTGCATTTCCTAATTTGGGATATGAAACCGAATATAATATAGGCCCCGGAGAGATCGTCCTGATCACTTCCGACGGATATTCCCAACTCCGGAAGCCGGGTAAACAAATGCAGGTATGTTCGTTCCTATGGGTATATTACGGATATCCGGTCTGTGAATATGAAGGAAGGAATGTAGATCAAATGAGAAATACCTGCGGCCTGGAAATGGGTAAAGATGATGATATCGAAGCCGATTTCGTATCCGGCATACCCGATTCGGGAGTGGGTATGGCACTGGGATATGCGACAGGAAAGCAAATACCCTACCGCAGGGGTATAGTTAAATATACACCCACATGGCCGCGTAGTTTTACACCTCCTACCCAAAGCCTTCGTGAGCTGGTCGCCAAAATGAAATTGATACCGAATAAAGATATACTGAACGGAAAACGGGCTGTGTTCTGTGACGACTCTATCGTGAGAGGTACACAGTTGAGAGATAATGTCAGTGATCTGTACAGGTATGGGGCTAAAGAGGTTCATATCCGTATCAGTTGTCCGCCGCTCATCTATCCCTGTAAGTTTACCAATTTTACCGCATCTAAAAGCGATATGGAGCTGATAACCCGTCGAACGATCCATAAGTTGGAGGGAGACCATGAAAAGAATCTGTGTTCTTATGCCGAGACAGGTTCTCCCTGTTATTGCCGGATGGTAGAAGAGATACGCAAGCAAATAGGAGTAGACAGCCTTAAGTTCAATTCTTTGGAGACACTTGTCAAAGCTATCGGTTTACCGAAAGAATCTGTTTGTACACATTGTTTTGACGGGAGCAGTTATGAATGATTTGTTGAAAATAATGAATGAGGGAACTCGTTTTTGTTAGTATTAGACAAAAACGGGTTCCTATGTATATAGATATAAAAATAGATGATTCATACTTTCTGCTTCATTGTGTAAAATAGCCGGACATATTGATATTTAAATGATTATAACAGTGCTTGTCCTGTAACATTTTCGTAAAAAACAGTTGGCAAAAAGAATCATTTGTGTAACTTTGCAAGCTACTGAATGAGTATAATTAAAACAAGAATACATTAATCTTACATCTTTAAAAAATTATGAGTTTGAAAATCGTCGTGCTGGCAAAACAAGTGCCGGATACAAGAAACGTTGGAAAAGATGCGATGAAAGAAGATGGAACGATCAATCGTGCCGCTTTACCTGCAATTTTCAACCCCGAGGATCTCAATGCCCTGGAGCAGGCTCTTCAGCTGAAAGAGCAGCACCCGGGTTCTACTGTAACATTGCTCACAATGGGACCTCCTCGTGCTGCTGAAATTATTCGTGAAGGCCTGTTCCGCGGTGCCGACGGAGGTGTCGTACTTACCGACAGAGCTTTTGCTGGAGCCGATACGCTGGCAACCTCTTATGCCTTGGCAAGTGCTATCCGTAAAATAGGAGAATACGATATTATTCTGGGAGGACGGCAGGCCATCGATGGCGATACGGCACAGGTAGGTCCGCAGGTAGCGGAAAAACTGAACCTTTCTCAGGTTACATATGCCGAAAAAATATTAAAAGTGGAGAACGGGAAAGCAACCGTTAAACGCCGTTTGGAAAGAGGGGTGGAAACCGTAGTGGCCCCATTGCCTCTGGTAATTACCGTAAATGGTTCGGCAGATGAATGTCGCCCGCGTAATGCGAAATTAGTTCAGCGTTACAAATATGCAAAGACTCCGAGTGAAAAGGCAGCATTGGAACCCGATGCACAGAAGATATATGAAGAACGCCCGGCTCTTAATCTTTATGAGTGGAGTGTTGCCGATGTAAATGCCGATCTTAGCCAGGTCGGGTTGGCCGGTTCTCCCACAAAAGTAAAGCATGTTGAGAATGTTGTTTTTCAGGCTAAGGAAAGTAAGCAGCTTACGAGCAACGACAACGAAATAGAAGAGCTCGTGAAAGAATTGATTGTGAACCATACTATCGGATGATGCCGTAACTTTTTAACTTTGACAAAAAACACAAATCATGAATAATCTGATTGTATATTGCGAAATAGAAGACGGCATGATAGCCGATGTGAGTCTGGAATTACTCACCAAGGGACGTAGTTTGGCGACCCAACTTAACTGTAAACTGGAAGCTTTGGTCATAGGAAGTAAACTGGAGGGTGTAGAAAAGCAGATATTTCCATACGGTGCCGATACGGTATATTTAATGGACGATACCCGTTTATATCCTTATACCTCAACCCCTCATACTTCGGCTGTAGTCAATCTCTTTAAAGAAATTGAACCGCAGGTGTGCCTGATGGGTGCGACGAGTATAGGCCGTGATTTAGGCCCGCGGGTTTCATCGGCATTACATAGCGGTCTTACAGCCGACTGTACTTCATTGGAGATAGGTCCTCATGAAGACAAAAAAGCGAATAAAACATATGAAAATCTTTTATACCAGATACGTCCCGCCTTTGGAGGCAATATCGTGGCTACGATCGTGAATCCGGAATGTCGTCCCCAGATGGCTACCGTTCGGGAAGGTGTAATGAAGAAGGAAGTATATGATGCTGATTACAAGGGTGAAGTAGTAAAACTCGATCCGAAAAAATATGTATCGGATGCCGATTTCGTAGTGGAAGTGATCGACCGTCAGATGGAAAAATCGAAAGCGAACGTAAAAGGCGCTTCTATTATTGTAGCCGGAGGTTATGGTATGGGTTCGAAAGAAAGTTTCGATATGTTGCATGAGCTGGCCGCTACATTGGGCGGAGAAGTAGGAGCTTCACGTGCTGCTGTAGATGCCGGGTTCTGTGACCATGACCGTCAGATCGGCCAGACCGGTGTAACCGTACGCCCGAAATTGTATATCGCTTGTGGTATATCGGGACAGATACAGCATATAGCCGGAATGCAGGATAGTTCTATTATCATCTCGATAAACAGTGATCCTAACGCACCTATCAATACGATAGCCGATTATGTGATTACCGGTGCGGTCGAA
This sequence comes from Barnesiella propionica, assembly GCF_025567045.1. Classification (NCBI taxonomy): domain Bacteria; kingdom Pseudomonadati; phylum Bacteroidota; class Bacteroidia; order Bacteroidales; family Barnesiellaceae; genus Barnesiella; species Barnesiella propionica. Next base: position 18,517 of record NZ_JAOQJK010000012.1, read on the forward strand.
GAAGTTGTTCCCAAACTGATTAAATATTACAAGAAGAATTCCAAATAAAGAGAAATATTCTTTGCTGAACCCGATGTGTTATGAAAAAAAACGTTTTAATTCTTATTTTATGGGTTTCTGTACAATGGGAGTCAGCTCAGCATACAGTCTATATCGATAAGAATTATCGTTGGTACGATAAAGCCGGTGCGGTGGAATATACGCATTGTTTTGTTCTTCCGTATTAACACAACAGGTTTTCGTAAAATAAAAATAGAGAATAATGGCTAATTTTTATACCGATAACAGTGATCTGAAACATCACTTGAACCATCCGCTCATGAAGAAGCTGGTGGCTCTGAGAGAACGTAATTATACCGACGCCGAGAAATACGATTATGCACCTTTCAATTTTGAAGATGCTATGGACTCGTACGAAAAAGTTCTTGAGATTGCCGGAGAGATAAGTGGAGAAATCGTTGCTGCCAATGCCGAAGATGTGGACCATGAAGGGCCTCATGTAGTCGATGGCCATGTGGTTTATGCCAAGGGGACAGAAAAAAACCTCGATGCTTTGGTTAAAGCCGGTTTGATGGGAATCTCGATGCCTCGTCGTTATGACGGTTTGAATTTTTCTTTAGTACCTTATATCATGGCAGCCGACATGGTGAGCCGTGCCGATGCCGGATTTGTGAATATATGGGGATTGCAGGACTGCGCCGAGACTATTTACGAATTTGCCAATGAGGAACAAAAGCAGAAATATCTTCCGCGTGTTTGCGCCGGGGAAACGATGGCAATGGACCTGACCGAACCGGATGCCGGTTCCGACTTGCAGGCTGTAATGCTTAAAGCCACATACAGCGAAAAAGACGGCTGTTGGTTATTGAACGGCGTAAAACGTTTTATCACCAATGGAGACGGACATATTGCGCTGGTATTGGCCCGTTCAGAAGAAGGAACCAAAGACGGCCGGGGATTGTCCATGTTCATTTATGACCGGAATAATGGTGGCGTGACCGTACGTCGTATAGAAAATAAGATGGGGATAAAAGGTTCCCCTACATGCGAGCTTGTATTCAAAAATGCTAAGGCGGAACTTTGCGGAGACCGTAAACTGGGTCTTATCAAATATGTAATGGCTTTGATGAATGGAGCCCGTCTGGGTATTGCCGCTCAATCGGTAGGAGTCTCCGAGGCTGCTTATCGCGAGGCTCTTTCTTACGCAAAGGAACGTAAACAATTCGGTAAAGCTATTATCGAGTTTCCGGCTATTTATGAAATTATATCTGTAATGAAGGCCAAATTGGATGCTTCACGTTCGTTACTGTATGAAACGACACGTTTCGTCGATATGTACAAAACGTATGAAGATATAGCTAAAGAACGTACGTTGGATAAGGAAGAACGTATGGAGATGAAAGCCTATCAGAAACTGGCCGATGCCTTTACACCTTTGTCCAAAGGAATGTCGAGTGAATTCTGTAATCAAAATGCTTACGATTGTGTACAGGTACATGGCGGTTCCGGATTTATGAAAGATTACGCTTGTGAACGTATTTACCGGGATGCGCGTATTACTTCGATCTATGAAGGTACTACCCAGTTACAGGTAGTTGCTGCTATACGTCACGTGACTACAGGAACTTATTTGAATCAGATTCGTGTATATGAAGCTGAGCCTGTAGCCGGAGGACTGGAACCGTTGCGTGATAAACTGAAAGCCATGACTGCCGTTTATGAAAAAACGGTTGCTGGAGTAGTAGGAACCAAGGATAACGAATATATTGATTTCCAGGCTCGTCGTATGGTTGAAATGGCTGGACATATAATCATGGGATATTTACTTTTGGGAGATACGACACGGAATGAATCTTTCCGTCATTCTGCCGAAGTTTACATTCATTATGGCGAAGCAGAAGTAACGAAGAATGCCGAATTTATCAATAATTTCAAAATTGAAGATTTGGCCAGCTATCGCAAATAATATATGAATATGTTATAACAAGAACGGGACGACTTGATAAAGCCGTCCCGTTCTGTTATTATAAAAGAACTTATTTGAATATTCTTATCCGGGTATCTATGGGATTGAATTCCTTTTTACCCGGTTCTTTTGCAGGAATACCGAATGGCATCTGGGCGACAAGTTCCCATTCTTCCGGTAAATTCCAGGTGCGTTGTACAATCTCGTCGATAAGTGGATTATAATGTTGCAGGCTGGCGCCCATGCCGGAGTCTTCGAGCATACACCATACCGTTAGTTGGTGCATGGCGTTGGTATGTTGAGACCATACCGGAAAGCGGTCGCTATATACCGGGAAACTATCCTGCAAATGGGTAATTACGCTGCGGTCCTCCAAAAACAGCACCGTACCATATCCGCTGTCGAAAGAAGTATTTATTTTCTCTTCTGTTTTAATATACGATTCTTCCGACAATTGAAGCTTCAATACCTCTTTTACTATATTCCATAGTTTGTGGTGTTCCTCATGTAATAATAAAACCAGGCGGGTTGATTGGGAATTAAATGCCGAAGGCACATGTAATATCGCAAAATCCAGTATCTCTTCGATTTGTTTATCACTTATGGAAGATTCGTTCGTGAGGTTGTAATAGCTTCGGCGGTGTTGGATAGCTTCTTTAAAATTTCGGCTCATAACTTGATATTTATAGGTTAATTTATAATAATATAACAATATAATGACTGAAAGGTTGTATCGGTTTTATCGAAATGTTTTTACTATACACTATAGATGGAATATAACCCGGTATACATTGGAAGGATCTCCTGTATCTTCTGGTTGAACAGTTCTAATGGTATCATTTTTATTAATATAACCACTATAGAAATCATTTTTTCCATACTTTTCATTTGTGGTTTGCGTTATTTTTATCGCAAAATTTCTATTAAGATTATTATAGGAGAGTCTGCAAATTTCCTGTCCATTAGCTTTGTAATAAAAATTATCCGTTCCGTCTGGACCGATTCGATTAATAAGGATTGTTTCTACAATAAGTATACGGCGAAATGCAAGGATTTTTTTCACAGAGGGGATTTATGGAACTGAACAGGTTCAGCAGAGGGTTCCGCTGACGAACATTATGGCTATACAAATAAAAACAAAATCAATTATTATTTTACATAATAAGTTTAATTTTCTTCCCATATCTCTTCTTCCAAACTTGTATTTATAACTCCGTCATTATTTATTGACAGGCTTATGGGATAACAAATATCACTATCCGGAATACAGATGTTTAACGAAAAACTAATCTCTCCAGAAGTTATGCCATTTATATAAAAGCTCACTATTGAATATTTATTTATATCTTTTAGTGGGATTATATTATCAAAGAAAAACTTCGTAAATTCTTTATTATGCATTATAATTCTATTTTTATACATAACATTCAAATATACTGAAACGTCCAAAAATTTAAAAACAGTAAATTCCCCTTTTCCATAATTCACAGTATTAACTACTGTATCTGCATTATTTATTATTACATAACTTACATAGTAATCTTCAATAACCGTATCAACTTTAATAGGTTCCCAATAAGAAATATCATTATTTTTCTGTTCTATCCTTGATAAATATGTTTTCAGGTTTACTTTATAAATAGAATCGTTATCATTTATTATTTTTTTATTTATACTATCATTTATCACTATTATATCTTTACCGAAAGAATCCAGGTTAGATTCATTAAATGCCAAACTATCTATTTTAAACTCATTTTTATTTATTGATTCTTTATTTATTTTCATGGAGCATGAAAATACACAAAATAAAAAGATTGATAAAATAATATTTTTTTTCATTTTATATTGATTTAGTTATTAATAACGGCAGGTATTGTAATTGATGGAATTGGTAGTTGAGGTATGGCTAATGAAATAGTCGGAGCTGATACTTTTACTTCTGGTAAAAGCATTGGTTTTATAAATTCTTTTTGAGGATCAATTAAATTGTTTTTTGACAATACAGGATTAATTTTCTCCCCATCTATTATTATTTCATAATGCAAGTGTGGAACATATTGTTTATAAGAACCTTTTCCTGTACCTCCAATGGTGCCTATCTGCATGCCTTCTGGTACAAAATCACCGACCTTAATACTCTCAGAAATTTCATTAAGATGCATATAAAAAGTTGCAACTTTACCGGTTACAGAAGTTATTAGAACACGATTTCCTCCTGCATCCATATCACCATTTTCCATTGTTACTGATTTTGTAACAATACCTTCATGAGTTGCAAAAACAGGAGCGCCTAAATCATCTGAACGAGAACCAAGATTTATATCTAATCCTCCATGTCTACGCCCATTATATCGAGGAGCATTAAAATTATTTAAATGACTTCTTGACTTACTATTATATGTTTCATTTACTGGCCATTCTCTTTTCCCATCCAAATCAATCTTATTCATCGGATTATTGTCACAGACAGCATAGGAAGAAATCCGTGGATATTTCTCACAAAGCGGATCGATGGAGATAAACCGGTTGTAGATAGGATCTCTCCAGCGTGCTTCGTTATCATAGAGATGTATGCCTAATAGACTCTCAAATTCCATATTGAGGTGTAATTTGTTGTCGGTAGTGAGTGGTCCGTATTCGCTGGTAGGTAGTCCCGATGGTAGATAATCGGCTTCCTGCAGAATCTTTCCGCTTTCGTCGACGACCATACAGTTACTACCCAAATGGTCGTTATAGTAATAATAATATTTGTATCGGGAAGTTTGCGTATCGTAAGTGAGAAAACCTCCGTCTATGTAGATTTTCGAAAGAGAGGTCAAGCTTGATGCTTCGCCTTCGTATACGGCATTGGCAGCATAATAGGTGTATTTTCGGCTTATCGGTGAGATTATAGTATTGCCCTCTCCCGGCTGGACGTTTTCCGCTACAGCCCAGTGGATTTCACTGGAATGTTTCTTTCCGTCGGCGCCATATTTTATTTTCATATAGTCTCCGTTATTTTTCGTTATTTGCGATGCCAGATTCAGGGAATTGTATGCTATAGAGCCAATTTTTCGGGGAATATCCTTGGTCTGGTTGCCATTCTCATCATAGGAAAATGCGTTGTCGTAAATATTACAAGGTATCTGTGGTACGGAAGAGAGATACATGTCGTTCCCGGCATCCGCTACGCGTGTCATCTGGTTACCACTGTAAGTGAAAGACAGATCGTCTTCCATTGAGTCTTTCCATCCCCGGGAGAGAGACAGGATATTACCGTTCTTATCGTAAGTGAAGTTTTCAAAATAGAGGTCGAATCCATCGTGATAATTCCTCATTTCGGCATTTGTCAGGCGATTGAGTCCGTCATATTTATATGTCATGCTCTTGGTGGAACGAAAAGTCTGTCCGTTTCCCTTTTTGCCGAAACCTACCAGATTACTGGCTGCTATATTACCGTTATAATAGATGTCCCGGTCATAAGGATTGGAGGTATAATAGAGGTTTTCCATGAACTTGTTCATGACGATGATGCTGGAAATCCATCCTCGTATATTGTATGTGAAGGTGGTAGGAGTCGTATTTCCCTGTGATTTCTTCCATATTTGACCCAATTCGTTATAGATGAGAGAACAGATGGTTTGTTCTTCCTGATCGTTAATCTGGTGTTTTATCTGAGTGTTTCTTCCGGCATGGTCGTACTGATAAGTATATGTTTCTTTGAATTTTGTATTGATTTGGGTGGGAGGTAATCCTGCCGATACCAGTTGTTCGTGTATTCGTTTTACAGGTTGTCCTGAAAAATTATATTGAATGCTTTCCTTGTCTATTCCTCCGCTTAGGCTGTTATCGCTGATACTTTGAATGAGCAGTCCCTTGTCGTCATAATAGTATACCTCCAGATAACCGGATGTAGCCCCCAGATTATAAACTTTTTTTCCGGTGAGCAGACCTTTGTGTTCGCATGTGCTGTTATCGGTCCCATAACGGTTATCAGGAATTCCCGCAGGCATGCCGTAGTTATAAAGGGAGCTTGTGAGGGAGGCGGATAACTTTTTAAAATTGTAATGGTCGTAATAGTAAACTATTTCCGGATGAGGATCTTCCAATGTTATGTCTTGCGGTATAGTATAACCGGTTTTGCAAAAACTTCCGGTTACGGAGCCGTTCCATGAAGCGGTAAAAAGTTGTTGAGAAACGGCCGGGCGTGTATTGTTTTTGCAATTTCCGCTGATGACCAGCCTGTCCTGCTGATCGTAAATATAAAATGTCCACAAATTCTGTGTCCGTTGGTTTCCGTCCTGGGAAAAGACGAGATGGTCCGCCCGGTCATATACCAGATATATCCAGTCGGCTCCCGGGTATTTTTTTGCGATGCAACGCCTTCGTTTATCGTATCGGTATAAATAAGCCAGTTTTTTTATTGTAGAATGATCGGGTGTCCATATCCCGGCATTTCCCAGTTCATCTACCGCTTTTGGAGATAGAACGATGCTCTTTCCCCCCCAGTCGTTATATATGAAGTAAGTATCATGAGGTAAGGTACCGTTCATCTGGCGGCTTAGTACGGCTTGCCCCCTCTTATCGGTGTAAGTATATACAATTTTCCCATCTTCATCAGTCTGTTCTGTAATATTTAAAGTTCCTGCCCGGTAATGCCCGTCCTCTTTCAAATTACCGTTTTCCTCATAGAAATACCTTACTGCATGTTCTCCCGAAGATGTATTTACTTTATAGGCGGTCCTTAAACAATGTTCCCCGTTTTGTCTCCATTCTTGCCCGGGACCATATTCCTTTTCTATTCGGTTCAGAGGGGATGCTTCATATATGAGCTCTTTGTATGCATAAGGGTCTTGGCGGTAGGCCGACAGGGATAAGGCGGTGATGCTCTCCATACTTACTTCCGCTCCGTTGTTATTCCCGACAGGAACCGGCAGCCATTGCTTTGACGGACGGCTTTGTTTGTCATATTGGGTATGAGTAACCAGATCGGCTCCTTCCGGAGTAAACCCTTTCTGTATGACCTGATAGCAACGGCCTAATCCGTCATAGTAGCTGATTGTTGTCAGCCCTGCCGTTGTGGAGCTAAATACATCGCTATAAGATTGTAACGGACTGATTTTTAATATATAATTCCGTGTTTTGTCCAGTCCGGAGGTAAAATAGCTATTTCCGGTGGAATGAAGCTGTATATTTTCTCCTAAAGCCGGGAACGATAGATGCGAATGGGATGTTATGAGTAAACCGGTAAAGAGGATAAGACGTATTTTCATATTTCCTAATTTCTAAAGTTGTATTTATAAGCTTCAATTATTTCTTTATTCCCGTTCTTTAACCGGTATATTTCTTCGAGACGCCCTGCCTGATCGTATTTATAATAGATTGTTTGGTTTCGCGGGTCTGTTATAGAGGTAACGCCCGTCAGAGGTTCATAGGTAAAGGTCGTAACCTGCGCGATGGACGGTAATGTTTCCCTCAGCTGATTTATTAATGCTATGTCTTCGGGAGACGGAGCGGCTTTTCCGGCTATAACCGACAGTTGGGCTTCCGGTATGATATTAGTTACGTCTTCGTACCCCGCCTGTTTGATTTCAGCAATAGGATATTGGGCTTTATACCCCCATAAATATACTATCTTCTGGCTATTGTCCTTTGTTATATGTAGCGGATTTCCGTAAGAGTCATATTTATGATATATGACCCTTTCTTCTTCGGAGTTGTTCTCACCCGTATTAACCGATACTTTCTCTATATAGGCTTTATTGCCGAAAAGGTTGAAATGGGAAGTGGTCGTAAGAGAGTCCCCGTTGTCCAGGACAGTATATTGCAGCAAGGTATTGATACGTCCTTCCTCCAGTAGTTTCTGCCGGGCGATTTCATCGTTTCCGCTTAATGACAAGTCGGACGGATATCTGCGTATTTCTTTTGAAACTTTATCGTCACTGTTGAATGTTTCGATAATAGTCGGATATAGATGTTGTGGATTTTCATAAATGTAATTATGTGTAGTCGTCAGAGTATCTCCGTTATCATAATAACAGGTCGTGGTTTCGGAAACAGGTTTTATGCATCCGGATTCTATGATATTCGTATGTGATATGAACCTCCCGTGATCGAGGGTAGGATGAGGGTCTTTTGCCACGACCCAATTGTCGTAAGTGTCATGAGTAATATATTGTTGCATGTTCTTCGGTTCATAGGCATACTCTGTTTTCATAACAGGAATATAGTTTCCCGATACGTATTTATATTGGGTTTGTGATAATAAGAGCCCGTTTTTCCAGCCGTTTCTTTTATTGAACACTAATGTCGTTCCGGGGATTTTTGTTTTACATTCTTCCTCGTTTATTGCATATCGATATACGATTTTTCCATTCTGGTCGTTACCTGTTTTATCTCCGGTAAAATATTCTGTAACTTCTTCATATAGTACAGGGGAGCCTTCGGAATAGAATAAGTCGGTAATGGAGTTAGGAGTAAAGGTCCTTATTTTTTTCCTCTGTTCTCTGTTCTCTTTCTCATACATAAAATCGTCGGGTTCTATTTGATGCCGTATGATCCCCAATCCGTTTTCTGCTATGCCGTATACGAAATTTCTGACCGTTTGTTCTCCGTTTATGGGATCGGTCTCGGTAATTCTTTTTATGCGAAGTCCTCCGGCCGGCCAGTCTCTTGTCGTATTCGGATGTTCTCCGATACGCCAGTATCTGTTTGTTTCATATTCGAATTCCGATTTTCTTCCGGTGGGATAAATGATGGATTTTATCATTCCTGTTTCCATTTCCAGATGAGAATTTCTTGTGTCTGCTCCTATTGTGAACTCTCCTTCATCATATTTCTGTTTGATTGTTAATAAAGGAATGTTTGTTCCTCTGTTTATCCCGTTGTAATATCCCCAAAAGTCATCGCTTCCTACTTGCTCTTTCAAGGTTGGAAAATAGTATGTGTGGTTGTAATAGTCAAATCTGTAAACTTCTGCAATATTTCCCGCCTTGTCCAGAATCTGGATTGAATCCAGCCTCATGACTTTATATCCGTCTTCCCGGACATTATAAGGGGTCTGGAAAAAATGGAACTGTTTAACGATTTGGTTATTGTTGTTCCGTATTTTTATCCATTCTATGTCGTGTCTTCCGGTCCCATTATGATGGATAAAATCTATGTTTCCGTTATCGAAAGTGATACACTTCAATTTTCGGGACTGTACCTTGTAAGAACTTATAATTCCGCAATAGGGGTACTCTTCAAAACTAGGTATCGTGTCCCATGTATTTGTTACAGGAACGAAAAAGGCTGAGGATTTTTCTCCGTTGAAGTATGAAATAACTTTCGTATAATGCGGAATTGAGTCTTCGACTTGTATCATATCCTCCGCTTGGGAATAAATATCGAAGTAATAAGGAGCCTCATAAGTGAAATTTATTTTCCTGTTGGTTTTATTTGAACATATCTCGGTACATTTCCAGGACGTAGTTGCTGCTCCAAAATTTGTATTCTCGGTGTAATAACCGGAACCATCGGCTTGGTCTCCAAACCGATAGAATAATCCGTTCTCATCAGTTATTCTGAATCCGATGCCGATTTTAGGTAACTGTTCATAATCAATTTTTATAGGCTTGAAAGGTATAGTAATAGCTTTAGCAGGTTCGCTGTTGTCGTTCCGGTAGAAAAAGAATCCCCCCGAGGAGTTACATAACTTATAATAAAATTCATCAGGTTGACTATCCAGTGTACCTTTTCCAACACCGACGATATCCACTATATTATTATAATCGGCGCAGCTATATAAGTAACCCCGTTCATCCGGCAACCCTTTGACCGAACAGGATATGGAGGGAGCTGCATTTAATGTCCAGCCTAATCCCACCCAGTCAGCTATAGTTTTTGTCTTTAATCCCGATGCATGAAAACTTAAAGAAACAGGCAGTGTAATATCACCGGACTGCACTTCGAATAACGGTATCTCTATTTGGGCTAATCCTGAACAGTAATTGATCGGGTAGTTTACGTATTGAGCAATAGACATGGCCTCGGGAGAAGACGGAATAATCGTAGGAAGTAAAGTATTAGATGTTTGTGCTACGGCGGACGAAAAATATAACGATAAAATAAGCAGATAGGAAAGTGTCTTTTTCATAGTATTTTGTAAAGAAATAATTTACATTTAAACATAAATGTAAATAAAATAATTTGAAGGATAAAATATTCAACCGGAATTATTGAAGAAAAACAGTGCAGAAAAGATACATGATATTAAAAGAAAAACCCAACCACTTCTTAAATAAGCGGAAGGGTTTTTGAAGCGTTGTCCAGGAAGGACTCGAACCCTCACAGGCGGAACCAGAATCCGAAGTGCTACCATTACACCACTGGACAATTATTCTTGTTTTACGAGTGCAAAGTTGATAATTTTTTTTGACTTTTGTATCAAAGCGGCAATAAAAAATAATATGTTTAATATTATTTTACATTATCGGTTTTTTTCAGGTAAGGCCGAAACGATGGCTTTGTAAGAGGTTTCCATAAGTTCATTCAGGTTATGTCCTTCATGTTCTTGAGGATAGATAGGCTTATGTATCGTCAGCACTATTTTTCCTGGTTTAACAGTATATGTTCCGCGTTTCATTATGTAGTAAGCTCCGTCGATGGTAAGCGGGACTACCGGTAGATTGAATTCCACGGCCAGCTGGTAAGCTCCTTTTTTAAACCGGTGTATATGGCCGTCAAGCGTGCGTGCCCCTTCCGGAAAAACCACGAGAGACATACCATCTTTTAAAGTGTTTTCTGCCTTTTCCATGGTTTCTTTTAGCTTATGAGGAGAAGAATTGTCTACCATGATATGTCCTGCGGCTTCACATGCCTTTCCTACAAAGGGAATATTGCGGAGACTTTTTTTCATCATCCATTTGAAATTATGGTTGAGATAACCATAAATGAGGAATATATCGTAAGCACCCTGATGATTGGCGACAAATACATATGAAGTTTTAGAGTTGATATTCTCCCGTCCCCGTACTTCGATCCGTACGAATGAAAGGATGCAAAAGAGTCGTGACCATAATTGTGCCGGGTAATATCCCCAGAAATCTCCTTTTCCCAGTGTGCAGCCTATAATTGTAGTAATAGCTGTTAATAAGGTAAGTATAAGTAAAATAGGAGCGGCTATAAACCATTGATATATAAATAGGATAATTTTCATACGTAATTTATAAATGATGAAGTTCTTCAATTCTTTTTTTATTCCCGGCTCAGGCTGTAAACATCTGCGGGTAATGAATTTTGCTGTTCCGTTTCTCTCTTTGGAGCAAAGATAAATATAAAAACTGAAAGATGGAATGAAAGATAAAAGAAGGGAATGGATAAATGACAGAAAGATGACGAAAGGCGGCCAAAAATTGAATATTTTTTGCTTAATGTAAAGTCTAAAATAAAAGCATTCCTTTTATAATCAATAGATTATTTATTCCTATCTTTGTTATATTACAATCATTTAAATCAATGTTAAGTTTTAAAACGAATAGAGTTATGAGCAGGTTAATACGATTTTCTGTAGGCATGGTACTGTTATTGGCCGTAATGGTATCTTGTAAAGATACGGCCTTTAAAGTTTATGAAGGTAGAATTTTCGATGCCAGTATGAACGATATCGTTATTATTACCGGTACGGGTGATACTGTAACGGTAAGTACGATGAATGCCGATCCGGCAAAAGTACCCGGAGTTTTTATTAATGATTCCGTACGGGTAACCTGTTCGGATAGAAAGGTAGGTGAGGATAAAATATTAACGGCTGACTCGCTGGTTATTCTTGTACGTTCTCCGTATTATTGTATACAAGGTACCTGGCTTGAACCTAACCCGATAGATACAGCACAGATGCAGGGTTTTGTTTTAAAACAAGATGGTACGGCAGAATCGGTGAATATGGCTACTTTGGATTTCAGGAGTTGGACTCTGAAAGGCCACATGTTAATATTGCAATATACGAGTATAGGAAATAAACTTACGATAGAAGGTTCCGATACTTTGCATATTGTAAAGATCAATGCCGATTCTCTGGTTCTTTCCGCAAATAATAGAATGGTTTGGGATTTAGTCAGGAAGAAGTAATGATTATGTACCGTATTTATAATAAAAGAACCGGATTATTATAATCCGGTTCTTTTATTATAAAATGAACTTTTACAGACATTTATTTCGTTTTAGCTTCGATTTCCGGAGCGATCAGTTTATATCCTTTACCGTGGATATTGATGATTTCGATAGAGGGATCATCTTTCAGATGTTTACGAAGTTTGGTGATGTAGACATCCATACTGCGTGCGTTGAAATAATTGTCGTCAATCCAGATCGTCTTAAGGGCGAAGTTACGTTCAAGAATTTCATTTACGTGTGCGCATAACAAGCTGAGCAATTCCGATTCCTTAGTAGTAAGTTTGGTCGTTTTATCATCAATAGACAGAACTTGTTTCTGAGTATCGAATGTGAAACGTCCTATTTTGTACATAGTAACTTCTTTGCCTTTTTTGCCTTTTACGCGACGGAGAATGGCTTCAATACGGAACACGAGTTCTTCCATGCTGAACGGTTTGGTAATATAATCGTCAGCACCGATTTTGAAACCTTCCAGAATATCTTCTTTGAGTGATTTCGCCGTCAAGAAAATAATGGGCACTTCACCGTTTACAGTACGAATTTCCTGAGCCAGTGTGAAACCGTCTTTTTTCGGCATCATCACGTCCAGAACACAAAGATCATATTTGCCTTTGAGGAATGCTTTATAGCCGCTTTCTCCATCGGAGAATAAATCGGCTACATATCCTTTTGCTTGCAAATATTCTCTCAACAACATGCCAAGATTCTCATCATCTTCGCATAGTAAGATACGCAATCTTTCTTCCATAATTAGTCAGTTTTTATTAGAGGTAATGTAATTATAAATGTTGAACCGTGATTCAATTCGCTCTCCACGCGTATGTTCCCTTTCAGGTCTCTGATGATTTTGTTTACATATGCCAGACCCAGCCCGAATCCTTTTACATCGTGGCGGTTTCCGGTTGATACGCGGTAGAACTTCTCGAATATTTTTTTTAGATCTTCTTTTTTCATTCCTATGCCGTTGTCCTGTATCGATATTTCTACTTTATCCCCGATGGTACGTGTACGGATGAACAGAGATAAAGGAACATCCTCCCGGCGATATTTTACGGCGTTGTCCAGTAAATTGAAAATAACGTTGGTAAAGTGCATTTCATCTACCGAAACAATAGCATCTTCGGCCTGAAGGTCGGCATCTATTACTCCTCCGTATTTTTCTACTTTTAGTTTAAAGGTACTCATAACGCTGGTAACGAGATCGTTTACATCTACGTCATGTAATTTCATGAGTGTCTTTTGCCGGTCGAACATGGACATCTGCAACACTTTTTCCACCTGGAAACGAAGCCTTTTAGTTTCATCGTTTATCACTCCGGATATGTGCTGGAACATGGCCGGGCTTTTCGCGACAGCGGGATCGTTCAGCATCTGGGCAGCCAGCGATATGGTAGAGATAGGTGTCTTAAACTCGTGAGTCATATTATTGATAAAATCGTTCTTCATTTCAGTCAGCTTCTTTTGACGGAAAGCGACAATAATGGTGAACAAGAATGTTACCAGCAATATTAATGTAAAAGCAAATGTCGGAATCATAAATTTAACCGAACTGAAGATATAATTTTTCTTAGTAGGAAAATATACTTTCAGATAGTTAAGACGTCCCGGAGGGTCATTAGGAAATATAGCCTGTGTGAACAGATTTCCTTCTTCTTTAGGATCGAATTTTGATGTTTTATAAATGATTTTTCCGTCTTTGTCGGTAATGGCAAATTCGAAAATGATATTGATCCCGTTGTTTTCAAATTCCGATTTCAGATAGCTTTCCAGTTTTTTCGTATCCACCCTTTCCATGATAGGACGGCTACTGGCTTTACTTAAAATATTAAGAATGACTTCATTAAGTAATCCTTTTTGATAGAGGTACTGGCCTTTGAGTACCTCTTGCATATTCTTATACGTGTTGATCAGCGTATTGTCTTCTTTTTTGCTCGGGCGGATGCTGGGTCTCAGCATGATCGTACTGGTCTGTTCCCTGAAAGAGAAGTTGGCGACGGTTCCGTCTGGAGCTACAATAGAAAATTGTCTGTGTGTGGATACTACGTCTTTGGTCTGGTTGTTCTGCTCATACTCAGAGAGCAGTTTATTTTGGGTCTCTTCTATGTCTTCTGCGAGATAATGTTTCGTCTCATCCAGTTCCAGGCTCGTGGAAACGCCGTACAGACTCCGTTTTACGGCTTCTGTAAACTGCTCGTTCCGCATTTTCACCATGTTTTCCATATACATGATTTGCATGTATAATAGTCCCACAAATGTGAGGGCCATGATGATTGCCAATAACCAGATTGTCGATTTTTTCATATATCGTTTTTACTTCTTTTTGCCTTATAATTTTGTTAAATGCTTGTTATCATATGATTTACGATTTCGTAAGTTTTGAACAATTTTATATATAAACAAATCAATTATGCTTTTGTTTGCAAAATTAGTCCACTTTTTAATAATATCAGCTTTAACACTTCAGGGCAAATTTAACAAATGAATGTTTAAATGCAAAACGCCGCTATAAGAAATAACGGCGTTTTTAGTAAATTTAACAAATCTGTATTTTGAAAATCTTTTATTCTTCTTCCTGTTGTGCTTCGTAAGCTTTTAAAAGTTTATCCTGTACATCTCCCGGAACAAGTTCGTATGAGGCGTATTTCATAGTAAATGAGGAACGTCCGCCTGTGATGGAACTGAGCGCGGTGGAATAGGAAGCCATTTCCTTTAAAGGAACTTTTGCGCTTATTTTTTCAAATCCCTTTTCACTGGACATACCCATAATGATAGCTCTTCTACCTTGCAGGTCACTCATAACGTCTCCCATTTTATCGGCGGGAGTAAGCACTTCCACATCATAAATAGGTTCCAGAATCTTAGGACCGGCATTTTTGAATGCATCGCTGAAAGCGTTACGTCCGGCAAGCCTGAAAGATATTTCGTTGGAATCTACCGGGTGCATTTTACCATCGTAGATGCATACCCGCACGTCACGGGCGTAAGACCCCGTGAGCGGCCCTTGTTCCATACGGTCCATAAGTCCTTTTACGATGGCGGGAATAAACCGGGCGTCGATAGCACCTCCTACGATACAGTTACATACGACCAGTTTTCCGCCCCATTCAAGATCTAACGTTTGCGTGTCACGGACGTTCATTTTGTATTCCTGATTGTTGAAACGGTAAGAATCAGGGGCCGGCATACCTTCGTAATAAGGTTCTATGATGAGGTGTACTTCGCCAAACTGACCTGCACCGCCCGATTGTTTTTTATGACGATAATCGGCGCGCGCAGCTTTAGTGATCGTTTCCCGGTATGGAATACGGGGTTCTGCAAATTCTATAGCGATTTTTTCGTTGTTTTCGATTCTCCATTTTAATGTACGAAGATGGAATTCTCCTTGTCCCGAGACGATCGTTTGCTTCAGTTCTTTCGATTGTATTACGGTCCAGGTCGGGTCTTCCTCATGCATGCGGGTCAGTATTTCACTCAGTTTTTCCGCATCGGCTTCATTCAACGGTTTGATAGCGCGCTGATACTTCGGATCGGGGTATTTGATAAAGTCGAAACGGATCTCACAACCTTTTTCGTTCAATGTATTACCTGTACGAACGTCTTTCAGTTTAACGCTGGCACATATATCGCCTGCAACTACTTTATCTACTTTAGTACGGATTTGTCCGCATACGCAGAATAATTGTGCCATACGTTCCCGGCTGTTCCGGTTTACATTTATCAGATCGTCTCCTTCTTTGACCGTTCCTGACATTACTTTAAAATAAGATACTTCACCTATATGAGGTTCTACAGTCGTTTTAAAGCAGTACATACTCACCGGTCCGTTCGGGTCCGGAGCTATTTCCTGTCCTTCGGTATCTATGGGTTGCGGCATTTCCGATACGAAAGGTACTACATTTCCCAGAAATTCCATCATTCTGCGTACACCCATATCCCTGAGGGCACTTACACAGAATACCGGATATATGCTTCTGGTAATAAGACCTTTGCGAATGCCTTCTCTCATTTCATCTTCGGTCAGTGATCCTTGATCGAAGAATTTTTCCATCAGCGTTTCATCGTTTTCCGCTGCAGCTTCTATCAATATTTTATTTAGTTCGAGAGCTTTTTCTTTTTCGTTTTCCGGTATTTCTGAAATTGTAGGAACACCTCCGTCCGGTCCCCATGAATACATTTTCATCAAAAGGACATCTATCATTGCATTAAATGACGGCCCGCTGCTGACCGGATATTGTACCTGTACCACGCGGCTTCCGAAAGATTCGCGCATTTGCTCCATTACATTATCAAAATCGGCTTTTTCTCCGTCCAGCTGATTCATGGCGAATACGATAGGCTTGTTCAGCTTTTCTGCCGTCCGGAAGATATTTTGGGTACCTACTTCCACACCATACTGGGAATCGACAACTATGACTCCGGTATCGGTTACGTTCAGAGCCGTAATAGCGCTTCCTACAAAATCGTCAGAGCCCGGGCAGTCGATCACGTTCAGTTTTTTATTTAGGAACTCGGCATAAAATACAGTGGAAAATACAGAATATCCATACTCTTTTTCTACCGGGAAATAATCCGATACGGTATTATTGGCTTCAACGGTTCCGCGGCGTTTTATTATACCACACTCGTAAAGCATAGCTTCAGCGAGAGTGGTTTTACCCGATCCTTTACTGCCTAATAAGGCAATGTTTTTGATTTCATGTGATTCGTATACCTTCATGGGATATTAGATTTTTAATGAAACAATAAGGTTATGCTTTTTTGCAAAGCGTTCGCAAATTAAAAAATTAAATTGACAAATGCAATTAACATATATATGTTAGAAAACATTATTTGTGCGTATAATAATTGTCTATCTTTGTATCTGTTATGGCCGGAATTTATATTCATATTCCTTTTTGTAAATGTCGTTGTCTATATTGTGATTTTTATTCCAATACGGATATGTCGCTGCGTTCGGACTATCTGGATGCTTTGCTCGGAGAGTTGTCGTTGCGTTTTTCCGAGCTAAGAGGGGAACCGGTAGAAACACTCTATATCGGAGGTGGAACTCCTTCCCAGTTATCGGTTTCCGAGCTGCAGTTTCTTTTTGATGGAGTTGCCCGGTATTTCGATATAGATGCCTGTCGGGAAGTAACGCTGGAAGCCAATCCGGACGACCTTTCGCCCGAATATATTTTTGCTCTTCGCGAGCTGCCGGTAAACCGGATAAGTATGGGTGTTCAAAGTTTTGATGACCAGGAACTTAAGTTTCTGAACCGGCGTCATTCCGCAAAGCAGGCCGTCGAGGCTGTCGGAAATTGCCGGAAAGCCGGGCTGGAAAATATAAGTATCGATCTTATTTACGGTTTGCCCGGACAGACTGCCGGGCGTTGGGAAAACCATTTGGATCGAGCTATAAGTCTCGGTGTTCCTCATATTTCGGCATATAATCTTATTTACGAAGAAGGTACTTCTCTTTTTCGGATGCGGGAAAAGGGATTGTTGCAGGAATGCGACGAAGATACGTGCATACGGCTTTTCGAATCTCTAATGGATAAACTCGCTTTGGCAGGCTATGAACATTACGAGATATCCAACTTTTGTTTACCTGGTAAAGAAGCGGTACATAATACCTCTTATTGGAAACAGGTCCCTTATCTGGGATTGGGAGCTTCGGCCCATAGTTATGACGGAGATTTCAGGCGTTTTAATAAAGACGACATACATTATTATATCGACCGGATAAAAGAAGGAAAGGTCGCCTATGAAGAAGAGTCCGAAGACTTGTATAGCCGTTATAACGAAATGGTATTGACATCTTTGCGTACAAAATGGGGTATGAATACCGGGAAACTGGAACGTTTGTATGGTAAAGAATTACATGATTATTGTCTGCAACAAGCCTATCCTCATATTCGTAGCGGCAAAATGTCTTATGAGTGCGGTATCCTGCGTATTACTCGTTCAGGATTATTCGTGTCCGATGATATTATGAGCGATCTGTTTTATGTCTGATTGTTCTTTTTTGTCATGCACTAATTTACAGCTTTATTTTGTAGGAGAAACTTATCATTGTATTCAGTTGCCGGGGCGAAGTCGTAATGAGTTGTTCTTCCCTTATTTTAATCTCTGCCGAATTATGTTTATCTATCCGGTATTCCACCCCGGCATCGTACCATACCCGTTCGAGCTTTCCCTGTTTCGTCCCGTTACATAACAAGAACAAGTCGGCATAAAGAAAAGGTTTCCAGGGAGAGTCTTTCGATATAATGTAACTCAATTTTATTCGGTTTCTCCATTTATTATTAGGCTCCGATACTCCCCGGGTATATGTCGATTCGAAGCGGGATGCCCAGGATATATCTATGCGCTTGGCCGATTGTAGGGCTGTAAATCCTAATTGATAACGATTCCGGTTCTTATAAGAACCGTCTGCAGTTCTTTGGTTCATGTAATAATATAAGGCGTTCAGTTTCAGGTGGGATTTCCATACGGCATAATCGATGGCTACGATTGGCATATAGCGTTCATATTTCCCGAAATTAGAGTTTGTCCAGATATTTTGTTGTATATGAGCACCGAAACGTGGAGTGACTTGTTTGCTAATCGTAAAATTAAACATATTTCCAAAATCGTATTTTTCGGCCTTCAATGATATAGAACAATAAATAAGAAGAAGCAGTGGGAGAAATTTAAGATAATGTGACATAATTATATTATTCATGATGATAGGGCTCGTTATTCAATATGGTCATGGCACGGTATAGTTGTTCGGTGAAAATGACACGTATCATCTGGTGTGAAAAAGTCATTCTGGATAGGGATATCTTTTCTTGTGCTATATCGTAAATGCGCTGTGAAAATCCGTAAGGTCCTCCTACCACGAAAACCAGTCGTTTAGGAACCGTGTGCATTTTACGTTCGAGATACCGGGAGAAACTTACCGATGTAAATTCTTTTCCTTTTTCGTCCAGCAGAACAATATAGTCTCCCGGTTGAAAACTCTTTAATAAAAGATCCGCTTCCCGCTCTTTTTGCTGATCGAAATTGAGGTTTCTGGCATTCTTTAATTCCGGGATAACTTCGTTTTCAAAAGGTATATAATGCCGTAACCGGTTTGTATATTCCTGTATTGCTGCGACAGAATATGCATCTGTAGTCTTGCCGATCACTAAAAAGACAATTTTCATAACAGGTTGTATTTATGGGGCATTTTTCCTAATTTTGCAACCGGAAAAATAAATCCTTCACTCCTCTTTTTTCGAGCCGTAAAGGTAGCAATAACTCCTGTTAGAAAAAAATGTATTAAATATTAATCCTGCAAAAGAATTTAAAGTATGAAAAGTTCCGAAGAGTTGGTAGATGACCTGATAAAACTGGCTTTTGCCGAAGATATAGGAGACGGTGATCATACGACCTTGTGTTGTATCCCTTCCGATGAAATGGGAAAATCCAAGTTACTGGTAAAAGAACCGGGTGTATTGGCCGGAGTAGAAGTGGCTAAAAAGATATTTCGTGATTTCGATCCTGAATTGAAAATGACCGTATATATTCAGGACGGAACGGAAGTAATGCCCGGTGATGTAGCTTTTGTTGTAGAGGGGCGTGTACAGTCTTTGTTGCAGACGGAGCGTCTTATGTTAAATGTAATGCAGCGAATGAGCGGAATAGCTACGGTTACCCGTAAATATGTGAAATTGCTGGATGGGCTGCATACCCGTGTGCTGGATACCCGTAAGACGACACCCGGTTTGCGCATGCTGGAGAAAGAAGCTGTAAAGATAGGAGGGGGAGTAAATCACCGTATAGGTCTTTTCGATATGATATTGCTGAAAGATAATCATGTCGATTTTGTCGGTGGGATAGAACAGGCAATAACCCGGGCCAGACAGTATCTGAAAGAAAGAGGTAAAGATTTGAAAATTGAGATTGAAGTGCGTAATCTTGACGAATTGAAAGAAGTTATGAGAGTAGGAGGGGTAGACCGTATTATGTTGGATAATTTTACTCCGGAACTTACGCGTGAAGCGGTGAAACTCATTGACGGGAAATATGAAACCGAATCATCCGGTGGTATAACTATAGATACTTTGCGTATGTATGCCGAGTGCGGTGTGGATTTTATCTCTGTCGGAGCACTCACACATTCGGTAAAAGGACTGGATATGAGCTTTAAAGCTTGTTGATTCAAGCTAAAGCAATCTTTCGCACAGGTGAAAGTTATCCGGGTGATTAGCTATTGTGTTTCCGGATAATTATGAGACAGTGTAGTCCCGGAATAGCTTTGTGGTATGATTGGAATAAATAAATGTATGTTACAAAACGAGGGCTTTTTAGAAAAAAGCCCTCGTTTTGTGTAATTTACCAAGTCATTACTATGCGGAATAAAAGGTCGGGAGGCCGGACATTTACCATAAAGTCACTGTACATGACATTAAAGGTAATGTATCCGGGCTCTATATCGAAGCTATAAACTTCCACCCATTTGTTCCCGTATGTATCTTCCTGAGGATAGACGAAAGGCATAGTCGTTTGTATTTCACGTCCATCTATAATATCTACTTTATAGCCGTTGACATTTCCCGATTGATAGATGAATTCGGTAAGTTCTCTGAACGGAAATGAGTAGGTGTAGAACGAATTATTTCCGTTTCCGTCGCTTACCAGTTTCCAGTCTCTGGATTTGATCTCGAAAGTTTTGACACCCCAGTTCGTTCCTTCGCCGGGTGCACCCGGAGGACCCATCGGCCCTTCGCATGAAATAAAGACGAGGGCCAGCAGTAATGTAAACAGCAAATTTTTCATGTTAGTTATATATTAGTTATAACAAAAAAATAAGATTAATGGGGATTAAAGAATATACTTTTTTGATTATTTAATCTTGATCATGTCTTGGAATGTAAAGTTCTCAAAATCCGGAATAACGGCGACCGATTTGCCAGTGAGTTGTTCTGCCGAATTTGTCGTCGATAAAGCGATAACTTTCATGTGGGCCGCATTTCCTGCTGCTATACCGGCGAAGGAGTCTTCGAAAACATAACAGTTGCGAATGTCAGTATTCAGTAGGTGCGCTGCCAGAAGATAAGATTCTGGATCGGGTTTTGATTTGGTAATTCGGTCGGCCGTGACGATGGTATCGAATAATTCTTTAAAATGGGGATGTTGATGATATAGGTTCGCCATTTTTGCATCGTTCGAACTGGTAACAACGGCTACTTTTGCTTCATTCTCTCTGACGCCAGTAATAAATTCGATTGCCCCCGGAATAAAGGGGAATGTCATTTCCTGTTCGAACTTATATAATTCTTCGGTTATTTCCGCTCTTAATTTTTCCTGTCCCGGGAAGTAGCGTTCATATATTTGTACCAGGGTATTCCCTTTGATAGCCCGGCTGAAATCTGGTTGTTCGGGTAAATGTTCATTACCTATCTTTTCCCAGAATTTCGTATACTGGGGTTCTGTATCTACAATGACTCCGTCGAGATCAAAAAGGGCTGCGATAGTCTTACACATCTTTTTATACCTTTAATTTGTTTAACTATGCAAAGTAAATAATTCATGGTATACCAAGCAAATAATCCTTACCTTTGCCAACGATAATAATTGTGAAATTAGATATATGTCAGACACGAATTCCCCTCTTATATTAGGTACAAAGCCTATAGGAAAGTTACTTTTGCAGTATTCTATTCCGGCGATTATCGCCATGACCGTAACGTCTCTTTATAATATAATTGACAGTATTTTCATTGGACATGGTGTAGGTCCGCTGGGCATAACAGGACTGGCTGTTACTTTTCCCTTGATGAATCTGGTTATCGCATTTTGCACGCTGGTCGCTATCGGAGGAGCTACTATCAGCTCTATTTATCTCGGACAAAAAGACTTTGTACGGGCTACCGAAGTTTTAGAAAATGTACTTATTTTATGTATTATAACTGCTTTTTGTTTCGGGGGGCTTACCCTGCTGTTTCTTGACCCTATCCTTATATTTTTCGGAGCCAGCCGGGAGACTTTGCCTTATGCACATGATTTTATGGAAGTCATTCTTATAGGTTCTCCCATATCCTATGTATTTATCGGTCTCAATAATATAATGCGCGCTACGGGATATCCCCGTAAAGCTATGCTTTCGTCCCTGCTTACCGTAGGAGCTAATATTATTCTCGCACCCATTTTTATTTTTCATTTTGATTGGGGTATCAAGGGAGCAGCTTTTGCAACTGTCTGTTCTCAATCCCTGGCAATGCTATGGGTAATACATCATTTCAGGAATAAAGGGAGTTTTATACATTTCGATAAGACCTACCGTAAATTAAAAAAAAGGATAGTACTGAGCATTTTTTCTATCGGTATGTCGCCTTTTCTGATGAATGCCTGTGCTTGTGCCGTTGTTATAATTATTAATAACGCACTCCGCAGTTATGGTGGCGACCTGGCTATCGGAGCTTATGGTATCGTGAACCGGATGTTGACTCTCTTTGTCATGATCGTGATAGGAGTAACCCAGGGTATGCAGCCGATTATAGGGTATAATTATGGGGCCCGGCAGTTTGACAGAGTGCGCAAGACATTAAAATACGGGATCATTGCCGGTGTTACGATCACGACATTCGGATTTGTTGTCAGTGAGTTATTCCCTCATATGATCGTTGCAATGTTTACTACCAGTAATGAGCTCACTGAATTGGCAACGACCGGACTAAGGATCGCCTGTCTGATGTTCCCGTTCGTAGGATGCCAGATCGTTATTTCCAATTTTTTCCAGTCGATAGGTCATGCCAAGGTTTCTATCTTTTTATCTTTGTCACGTCAATTGCTGTTCCTTATTCCTTGTTTAATATTGTTGCCCCGTTATTGGGGAACCGAAGGCGTATGGGCCAGTATGCCGATGTCCGATTTTGTCGCTTTTGTTGTAGCTATAGTTGCATTGGGTGTTCATTTTAAGAAAGTACGTAAACAAAGTTTACCTGTAGTTACCGATTAAATAATGTGATAAAATATAGAATCTTTTAATAATTTATCAGTACATTTGTATGTATATAAAATGCTTGAATTATGAAAAAGAGATTAACTATCGCCTTGGTTGCACATGATAACCGTAAGGCCGATATGGTAGAGTGGGTAACATATAATGCGGAATTGCTGTCGAAACATCATATGGTATGCACTGGTACTACGGGAAGTTTGGTTCGTAAAGCATTCGAGGAGAAAGGAATTGAAGCTGAAATTACTTGTATGAATTCGGGACCTCTCGGGGGAGATGCGGAAATTGCCGCAATGGTGGTACGACATGAGATAGACCTGGCTATTTTCCTGATAGATGATTTAAATGCTCAGCCTCATGAAGCTGATATACAAATGTTGCTGCGCCAGTGCCGCGTGCATAATGTGCCTATCGCTTGTAACCGTTATAGTGCCGATCTTATGATTACCAGTACTTTGTGGGATAATGAAGATTATGTTCCCACTGAACCCAAATACATTTATTTTAAACGGTAATTCTGCAGATAGGAATGATAATTGTTTATAGTTTTGATTATTAGGTTTATACGTTTTTTTGTATGACCGTTTATAATTTGCAAGATCGTCGTTATCTGTTTCAGAAGAAACAAATAATGACGTTTTTTATCTTGTCCGGTCTATTTTACTTTCCTGTATCGATGTGTACGTTCATCATTAATAATACCGTGCCAGTTGAGTCCAAAAGCAAAATCATATGAATTTCCATCCGTATCGGTATAACAACGGATATCGAGCGGAGTATCTTCATTATGCTCTTCCACGGCGCGCATATCAGCCGGCATTTGGGCGGGAAGCAACCCCGACGGCTCATATTTACCCGAGATTATGTCCATAATGGCCTGTACTTGTACATCGAAACCTATAAGTATAGCATCGGCCAGCGGTTCTACTTCTTGCATGACCATAGGATTTGACATTGATATTACCAGAATAATGGGTTTATTTCCTATATTCCTGCGGGTTTCTTCGAGCATATGCAGATCACAGAGATTGATCGTCCGGGAGGTTTTGCCACGATATGACCTGTTGGTGAAAGATTCGAACGGATCACCTCCGGCGATACTTTTCTCTCGCGCATATTCAGCCGTGTAATCGTTATATTGCAAACTAATAGGAATATACCCGTTTCCACCTTTTTTTATATCTTCTTTGTCATAGCCCATAAGAAAACTGTGGGGTGACTCTATGAATACTATGGCAAAATCCGCATCATTGATATCGGCTGCTTTATCGAAATATTTTTCCAGAACTGAATCAGGAACCGGATCATAAATTCTTTCCGGTTGCTCTTCCCTCCAAAAGCTGGGTCCTGAAGGAGATATTCTTTGCGGTATATATACTTTTTTTCTCGTGTTTACGGGTAGTAACGAATGGTGGTTCTTAAGCATGACTATGCTTTTTACTTGTTGTTCATAGCCTGTTTCCATGAATTCGGGACATCCTACGGTTTGTATAGTGTGATCAACGTCTACGTAGGGATTTTCGAATAATCCTGTACGGAATATGTTCAGTAGTAAACGATAAGCGGAATCCTCGAACCTTTTTCTCATCCAATCTTCTCCGTGTTCTTTAACTCCCATGTTATAAGCTTCTATGACCGGTTCTTTCACGTTATTGCCTCCGAACTGGTCGACTCCGGCCATAAGAGCTTTGTAATGTCTTTCAGCTTCCGATATCGTTTCTACTCCCCACGGTTTGCCCGAATGGACTCCAGGATGTTCTTCGTCATGAGTTATCATCCAGTCCGTGCATACGACACCGTTGTAATTTGCATCGCCTCGAAGCTGGTCGGTGATAAGAGTTTTGTTGAAACCGTTGCCTACGTTTTCTTCGGTCTGGTTATAAGAGATGGTGTAATATGGCATTATTGCCGAGGCCATACGCGTCTTTCCGTTCAAGTTAAAAGCTCCTTCTATAAAAGGTTGTTTATGAAGTTCGAAGTTGCGGCCCGGATATACGGCAAATTTACCGTTACCATAATGAGCGTCACGTCCGCTTTCTCCGGTACCTCCCCCCGGCCAGTGTTTAACCATGGCATTTACACTTTTATAACCCCAGCCGTTTGCGATTTCGTCATTTCCTTCCGATGTTTGGAAACCATCGCAGTAAGCCCGGGTCATGTCCGTTGCCAGTAATGGTTCGGAGCCAAATGTACTGCTGTAACGATACCATCTGGGATCTGTTCCCAAGTCGGCCTGAGGTGATAATGCTGTTGCCAGCCCCAAGGCTCTGTACTCAGTGGAGGCTATGTGACCGAATTTAAGGATAATATCGGGATCGAATGTGGCCGCCAGTCCTAGCATGCTGCTCCACATGGATATTTTTCCACCGCTACCGGCACTGAATTCTGCATCTGCAATGGCAGAGTGTCGTGGATCTGAAGAGTTATTGGCGGGAATGCCATGCGTTCTTCCTTCTATTAAAGCTTGTACTTTGTTATTCCAGCGTGCTGCTGTTTCCGGGCTTTCGATTTTTGAGACTAATATATGCCTTAGATTATCTTCTATCAGGAATTTTTTCTGTGCATCGCTTAAGTCGTAAGCTTTTGCATCGCTTTCTTCAAAAGGTTTGCCTCCGTATGTATCGTCCGGCATAGGGAGTTTGTTTTGAATACTATATAACATAAGTCCGGCAATTTCGTCTATAGTAAGTTTCGAAGCGAGATCGCGGGCCCGTTCTTCCATGGATAATCTCCAGTCTTCGTACGGTTCGAGTTTTCCTGACCCGTTGAAATCTTTGAATATTTTTCCGTCTACCTCGATTATTTTGATACCGGAATCAGGAGAATAACCTAATGTGGGACCTTCATTTTGATGTATCAGGTTATATCCGTCTTTTACTTCTTCTTTGAATTCTGAGAGAAGCTTGTTTTTGCTATTCTCATTCATAGTGTTATTTAGATTTAATAGCGTGTTTTATTATCTATAGTATTATAATGCGTTTTACGTTACAAAAATATTCGTTATTATTTTTATATAAAATAGGAAAGGAAGGTATATTGTTGAATATTATATATTTTTATTGAAGGTTTTATTTTACTTGTGGGAATAGGTTCCCGATAGATTTTACTTATCAACGAAGCCAAAGGAAAAATCTAATTCAGATTTTTCCTTTGGCTTGATAAAAAAGGGGAGAGATTAAATTTTATCCTTCTATTTCGCTTAATTCGAGCCAGCGCATGATTTTTTCATCTATGAGTTTCATGACTTCGCCGATACGGGTGGATTTTACCATGAGCTCGTCGTTAGATAGAGTTCCGCTACTCATTGCATTTTCCAATTCTGCTTTTTCCGCTTCCAGTTGAGGTATAAGGACGTCCAGTTCTTCTAATTCCCGTTTTTCTTTAAACGAAAGTTTGTTTTTTCTGGGTTGAGCCGTTTTTTCTGTAGAAGTGTTGTCTTTTACTATTTTTTTTGCTTGTTCTGCTTGTTGTTCAGCTCGTTCGCTTTTTTCTGTTTCCTCTTTCCACACTCTGTAGTCGGAGTAATTTCCCGGGAAGTCTTTTAACTGTGCATTTCCTTTGAACACGAGCAGGTGATCTACTACTTTATCCATAAAGTATCGGTCGTGTGAGACTACTATTACACAACCTTTGAAGGTACGCAGGTATTCTTCCAATACGTTTAGCGTAACAATATCCAGGTCATTGGTCGGTTCGTCCAGTACGAGGAAATTCGGATTACTGATCAGTACCGTGCAAAGATATAACCGTCGTTTTTCTCCACCGCTTAATTTATAAATGTAATTGTGCTGGGTTTCGGGTGCAAACAGAAAATGTTGCAGGAATTGTGATGCCGATAATTTACGGCCGTCGCCCAGAGATATTTCTTCGGCTATATTGCGGACGGCATCTATTACTTTCATTTGGTCATCAAACTTTAGACCGTCCTGGCTGTAATAACCGAAACGGACTGTTTCTCCTATATCGAAATGTCCTTTGTCGGGTTTAACCTCTCCGATTAGCATTTTGATGAAAGTAGATTTTCCCGTACCGTTATTCCCGACAATCCCCATTTTTTCGTAGCGGGCAAAAACGTAATTGAAATCTTCGATGATTCTTATATCTTCAAAGCTTTTATAAAGATGTTTGGCTTCAAAAATTTTCGAACCTATGTATGAGGATTTAACTTCCAGTTTTACTTGTGTATTCTGCCGCTGTTGTTTTGCTTTCTCTTCCAGTTCATAGAATGCGTCAATGCGGTATTTGGCTTTGGTTCCTCGGGCCTGGGGTTGCCGTCTCATCCATTCCAATTCTGTACGCAATAAGTTGTTCGCCCGGTCTATTTCGGCGTTTTTGGCTTCGATACGTTCTTGCCGTTTTTCCAGATAATAACTATAATTCCCTTTATAGGAATATAGGCTTTTGTTATCAATCTCTATAATCTGGTTACACACCCGGTCTAAGAAATAACGATCGTGAGTGACCATGAGCAAGGTGATATTGTTACGGTGTAAATATTCTTCCAGCCATTCGGTCATATCGATATCCAGATGATTGGTCGGCTCGTCGAGGATGAGGAGGTTCGGTTCGGTAATAAGGACATTTGCCAAAGCCAGACGTTTTAGCTGCCCTCCCGACAATTCTTTTACTTTCTGGTCAAAATGATTGATTTTTAATTGGGAGAGTATCTGTTTGGCTCTTTGCTCATAATCCCAGGCTTTGAGCCGGTCCATATGTTCCAAGACCTCTTCCAGTCTTGAATGGTCATCAGACATCATAATCTGCTCATATTGCGATATGACCTGAACCGTTTCGTTTTGTGAATGAAAGCAGGCTTGAATGACGGTTAGTTCCGGCGGATATACCGGCATTTGTTCCAGATAACCGACCCGCAAGTCCCTGCGGAAGGTTACATTCCCGGAATCGTAGTCCTCTTTTCCCGCTATTATGTTGAGCAGAGTGGTTTTCCCGGTTCCATTTTTGGCAATAAGCCCTATTCTGTCTCCTTCACTTATCCCGAAGGAGAGGTTTTCAAACAGGACCAGGTCTCCGAATGACTTGGTAAGTTCTTCAATTTGCAGATAACTTATCATGGGTATGATGTTTATATATAGAGGGCATCCGTATGAATGCACTGACTACAAAAGTAGTTGTTTTTTTCGATATGTACTTTTTCTTAAGTAGACTTCCTGCCGGAGAATATATTTTTCGGTAAAATGAAGGGAACAATTTTTTACCGGTTCAATAATGTTTGTATTTACGGATAATAGCATAATAAAACCACAGAGTAAGAATTGTTCCTTTCAGAATGCTGCTGATCGTGATGCTCCACCATATCCCGGTCACGCCTAATATGGCGAACGTGACCAACCCGTATGCCATAGGAATGCGGCAGGCATTGAGAACTATGCTTAACAATGCGGGAATAGATGTACGCCCCAGTCCGTTGAAAGCTCCGGCTGTGACGGTTTCCATCACCATGAAAACTTGCGAAAGTGCCAGGATATGCAGATACACGCCTCCGGCGTGGTATGTTTCGGGTTCTGTTACGAATAACGAGAATATCATATCTCCTGCAAAGAAAAAAGCCAAACCGGCAGCTAATCCTATTCCTCCGGCGAGCAGCATGCTTATCTGGTACCCTTTTACAATACGTCCGTACTTTTTGGCTCCGAAATTTTGCCCCACAAAACTACCTAAGGCTGTGGAAAAACCTCCGGCCGTCATCCAGGAGATGGCTTCTATCTGCGAGCCTATACTAAAAACGGCTACTCCTACATGGCCGAACCGAGCAGCCAGCTGAGCCAGGGTAGTGGAAAGGGTGGCAAAGATCATATTTTGTACCGATACCGGGGTTCCCAGCCGGGCGATTTGTGATATTTTCTTCTTGTGTTTTTTGAAATGAACAGATAATTTTCCCAGGGGGGAACGGTGTGTATATAATTGATAAGAAAAAATAGAAAATACCAGTAACTGGGATAATGTAGTGGCAAGTGCCGCCCCGTTCGTTCCCATAGCCGGAAAGCCCAGGTAACCGAAAATAAGGAGAGGGTCCAGGATCATATTTGCGATTAAGCCTATCGAGGCTATTTTAAATGGTGTTTTACTGTTTCCCGAGCCGAAAAACACACCGCCGAAAGTGTTATTGTTACAGGTGAAAAATATACCTGGAGCAATGATGCGGAGATAGTCTATTCCCATAGCGGAAATATCGTTCTCTAATTTAAAGAATCCAATGAAAAGAGGAGAGATTATAAAAACGAGTACAGCTACGGCGAGTGAAACGATACAAGACAAATATATGGCATGTTCGGCGTAAGAGCGGGCTTCTTCGCGGGAACCTCTTCCTAATGACTGGGAAATACTTATTTCAGCTCCTATGCGTGAAATAAAAGACGTCGAGTTACAGAACCAGATAATGAAAGACGCGGCTCCCACTGCGGCAACATGTTTACTGCTCAGGTGTCCCAGCCAGGCCATGTCGGTCATGCTGTATGCCATTTGAACGAATGATGCGGCAATAAGGGGAGCTGCCAGAGAACTGATGCGCGATGTAATACTACCCGTAGTGAGATCTTTAACTTCGGCCATATAACTCTTGTTATGATTATTTTTTGAAAATGGGCTGCAAAGTTACGCTTTCTCTTTGATATTTCATAGTCAAGAGAGATATAATATTGTTACAGACAGGGACAGATGCCTGCATGTTTATATTTCAATGTGATGCTACAGAGCTGAAAGGATAATCTGTATTTCTTTATCTGCTTTATTTATATAAGTAAAAGATTACAAGTATCATAAAATATACCAGAAGGCATGTTTACCGTTATTCTTTTGTGTCTCTGTCGTTTCCGGACTGAAATGTCTTTTTTGCCAGAAACTCTTCTAATGAGATGGGATTATGAGGATATAGTTTCAGTTTTGTTTTGGATTTCATTAAATAAAATAAGGCGGAGCACATTTTTTCTATTTCCTTCAGAATAGTTCTCTGAGGATATAATTTTCGTACCATTTCCTTATTCCAGGGGCGAATGAAAAAAGATAAATAGTATTCATCCGTAGGATTTACGATAAATTCTATTTGATCATTCCATTCATACCGGTTGAACATAATGTTACCCTCGGTGAACCGGAGCAGACGGTAAATAAGAGACTGGTATGGAAGATAATTTAAAAAAAGTTCACCGTAGTTATTTTTATAATTTCCCGGCATTTTATCTTTTTCAAAAAGTATCAATTTATTATCTATATCCAGAATGATCCATTTGTGGGATTTTTTAGGAAAGAGTAATTCTCCTAAGAGGCTGGGGGTTTCCATATATCCCCGTTTAGCCACTCTGTTTTGTTCGAGTATAAACTTCTCTGGATTTTCGGTGTGTTCAAGAACTTGATTACAAATAACATAATCAAACTCTTTATCTTTAAAAGGCAGATTTTCCCCGTCCGCATTAACAAAGGTTTGGTGTGGATATATCTTTATATTTCCACAGCGGTGATAATTGGAGTCGACGAATTTATCCGCCAGAACATTGGAGCGGTAGGATGGATTATGTCCGGGACCTACTTCTAATACGCGGTCTTTTTTTTTAATCTTCAAATCTCTTCTGTCGTAAGGTGAGCGTACTTTCATCTGTCGTGGTAATTATGGAGGCATATTTACTTTTCTGCATCAAATAGCCGAACCGTTTTAATCATTATGATGAGAAACCTAAAAACACCTGTTTATTCTATAATTCTGGTTCCCTGATTATTAATAACAACATAAAATAATGTACAAAGTTATAGTTTCTTTTTAATATTATGTATATACAATATATATTTTGTCAATATGAAGAATCGTAAATCATTAGGGATAAGAAGTAACGTATGTCTCTTTTTGAATGCCTAAATTATGTTTTATAACATATTTCCATAAAAAAAGCGCATATAAGGAGAAATTTTTGCTTTTTAAGTGTGGGAATTTAAATTATTGTCTTAACTTTGTACAGTTTGATTAAAAACGAGACTAGAAGCCTCTTTTTACCAATCTTGTTATCCTCTCTAATATAATAAGAAACACACAACGCCGACATTATCCGTTAGGCAAGACTTTAATCATTTGGTCGGGAATGTATGGTCTTGCGAGAAAAATCCTTATATATTTTTTTGAAAAAAGAACACAAAAATCTGTAAGTGATTGGTAGTTAGTCGAAATTGACTGCAAAGATAGGCTTTTTGCGGTAACCCGTAACGATTTAGAAGCGTGGCTAACAACGTAAACCATTGCATTTTGCACTACTTCAAATAACTTAAGCAAAGTTATAAATAATATCTGAATTTGCGCTTTAAAAAAGCATTTTTTATTAGACAGCAATCTCATTTTCAATTGGTATTTAGCAAAATAGCAAAAAAACGAGATTTATATTTGGAGAATTATAAGATATATTTATCTTTGCAAAATATTAGTCATTTGACTAAAATTGAGATATGAAAAAAAGTGTAGAACAAAAATTGATAGATGCAGCCCGTGAAGTCTTTTATGAAAAGGGCTATGACGGTGCAACCGTTCGTGATATTGCTAAAAAGGCAGAAGTCAATTTAGCACTCTTACACTATTATTTCAGGACGAAGGATAAACTTTTTGAGGTTGTTTTTCAAGATGCCTTAAATCTGCTTTTTAAGAAATTAAATAAAGCATTTACTTCTGATATAACTGTATTTGACAAAATAGAGTTAATGGTTTCAAGCTATATTACAACCGCTTCTAAGCATCCGCAGATTGCATCTTTCCTCATGCGTGAATTTTCACTTAATAGAGAGGTCGTATGGGAAGTGATTAACTCACAACCTCAAAAAAAGAGCATTATTGATAATTATGATAAATTTTTCGAGGAATTGATAGAAGCAGGGCAGAAAGGTATTATCAAAGAGCTTGATCCCAAACAATTATGCATCGACATTCTATCTTTGTCACTTTTCCCATTCATGGCAAAAGGATTTCTTGTCAGCTTTCTATACCCTGATAAAAAATCGGGATATAATAGTATGATTAAAGAAAGAACAGAACACGTAAGTAATCTAATTATTAGTAACATAAAAAAATAATTTTTTTACCCAAATTTAGTCAAATGACTAATAATATAACAAAACAAAAATATAAACAATAAAACTTAGAAATATGAGAACATTTAAGTCAGGGATATTATTACCCATATCCTTTTTCGTTTGCCTGTCTTTAAGCAGCTGTTTAAATGACGATGATATAAAAGAGGATAAAGTTGAAGAAATTTCTCTAACCGTTGCATCTAAAACAACATCCGTAATTTCAATGGAGGAAACTGAAACAGAATATTTGATTATTAAAGAAGGCAATAAATGGAGCTATCTGCCTAACGGTTGGATTGAGGGTTTTACATATGAATTGGGCTTTGAATATAATCTTAAAGTAAGAAAGGTTACACCCGCTAATAGTAAATACATCCAAGATGCCCCACGTAGCAACTATTATTTGCTGGAAATAGTATCCAAACTACAAAAAAAAACAGAAGTGCCTTATATAGAATAGATGTTTCAATCAAAGGCGAATGGAATATCGGTGATATTGCGTTCGTTTTTTTGCAATTAATTTAGTCATTTGACTAACAAAATAAATTAAATATGAAAATTACAATCATCAACGGAAGTCCGAGAAAGAGCGGTTCTACCGCCAAAATTCTAAAAAAAATGCAGGAGAATTTTGAAAAAAAAGAGGATGTAACTGTATCATACTACGATTTGACTGACTATTCTTTATTAGAGTGTTCAGGATGTCTGAGTTGTTATGCGAGAGGTGTATGTCATTTAAAAGACAATCTTGAGGATATAAATAATAATGTTGCTGAATCAGATGCTTTAATAATCGGTTCGCCTGTGTATGTAAGCAATGTTCCCGGAACATTAAAGAAATATATAGACCGGGGGCATTTTGTCTTGGAACAATCGCTATACGGAAAATACACGTTTGCGGTCAGTACTTATGAGATAGGAGGAAGCAGTGATGTGGTAAGTATTCTTAATAAATTATTCCGGATCTCCGGGGGCATTATATTGGGTAATCTTCAAATAAAACTCCCTTTCAATTCCAACCCTTTATCCTTACCCGGTATGGAAAAGAGGTTGGGAAAAACATCGAATCACATTTATAATTCAATTAAAGGGAAAAAAAGAAAGAAATTGATAGACAGATTATTTAACTGGTTTGCAATCCGCCATGTCATAAGACCTTATGCCGTTAAAAAGCCTAAACAATATAAAGCAGTTCTTGAAAGATGGGCAAAACTAAATATCGTATAATGAAGCTGTCGATCATTTCTGTAACTATTATAGTCGGAATATTTACGTATACGAATTTATTGAAAGGACAGGATATGATAGAATATAGGATGAACCCTGATTTGGATTGCATAAAGCCGGATTGGAAAGGGAATATTGTTATCAACGGAAAGTTTCAGAATGATACCATGCCTGAATCTGCTCCGCTTTGGGATGTGGTAAAATGGAAGTTGAGTAGGAACCCACAGCGAAAGGAGAAGAAATCAGAGATATATCATCTTCCTGTTGAAAAACTAAGCTTCCCTTTAGATAGCAACAATCAGATTATCTGGCTCGGTCACGCAACTTTTATTATTCAGATTAATGGCGTGCGTATAATAACCGATCCTGTTTTTGAAAATATTCCGGCAAACAAGCGTAAAACAGTTTTGCCCTGTAATGCCGATTCTATTGGGGATATAGATTATTTACTCATATCCCATGACCACCACGATCATTTTAACAAAAAGTCTATTGAGCTATTGAGCCGGAATAATCCTTCTATGGAAGCATTAACTCCGCTTAATGCACGAAGATTATTCGATACCGATATTCTAAAAAACATTCCTATTCAAGAAGCCGGATGGTATCAGGAATACCGGATCAAAGATGATGTTCGTATAATTTTCCTCCCTGCAAAACATTGGGGAAGAAGGGGGCTTAATGATTTTAATAAAACGCTTTGGGGCGGTTTTTTAATTGTGGGAAAGCACACAAAGGTATTTTTCGCCGGAGATAGTGCTTACGGAGAAATATTCAAAGATATTCAGGAATTATTTGGAGATATAGATATATGTATTTTTCCTATCGGGGCATATTCCCCTGAATTTATGATGGCATCATCCCACATGAACCCGGAAGAAGCGATTACAGCTTTCCGTGATTTAAACGGGAAAATATTTATCCCAATGCATTACGGTACTTTTGATTTATCTGACGAACCTTTGGGAGAGCCTATAAGGAGATTAAGAGTGTCGGCATTAGAAAGCAACTGTATGGAGAATATTAAAGAACTTACAATAGGTCACACCTCTTTAATTGAATAGATATGAAGCAAATAGTGTTTAAATATAATGGCAATGGTTTTCTCGCATGGGGATATTCGGTAGTTCTCTTTTCTGCACTTATTTATGCCTGTTTAATATTTACCGGAAATGACTTGTTTTATTTGTTGTATTTGGGAGTACCTATCTCTGCAAATGTAATCGTAAGACTAAAGAACAAGAGCAACACAGCATCAACCACAGAAAAGTTAATAGATAATATTTGGTCTTTGTTTGGTCTAATAGCTGTTTTAAGTTGTATCGGCAGGTATTTTTATGAATATCCTTTGTTTGCGCTTATATCTCTGTTAATGGGGATTGAAACAATAATTACCGGAGTAATACTTAAACGAAAAGTCATAGTGATTTGTGGTTTCGTTGGTGTATTGGGGACAGTTCCACTTGTGCTGATAAATGGATATAATCAACTTGTCATTATCTCAATAATATTCTTATTTATATCAGCGATTCCGGGACATATTTTAAACAGAAAACCAGTTCTGATAAATCCATAATATGTCATAATCAATAAATATACGATATGAGAGATTTTCACACACGTCTATCAGGAAAGATACAGACAGAGTTACAAAGTATTGATTTGGAAGGATGCGACATATCTCGTGAAGAAGCTGCCAAAATGGTTAAATTCCTCGAAGACTGTTTATCCGAACTTCGGGATTATTTTCTCGTTTTGAAGTCGATAACCGTGCAGGACGAAATCGAATTTTTCAAAGAAATGAAGCCCGAAGTATTGGGGTTGCTTTTGTATTTCAACAAAATACACACTGTCGAGTTAAAACGCCCTATCGGGAGCAATGAAACGCAAAGCGAGTATTACGATAAGGAACTGAAAAGCCTTACTTATTTCTTTGAGCGTAATTTGGACTTCCACCAGTATTACAGGGCAAATTCGACCTACTTGGATGAATACTACTTTGTAAGGGGAAAGTCCAATCACGAACTTTGTGCCGATAGCGCACAATATATTCTTGACCCCTTGTTTTCAACGGGATATGATTACAAAGTTTCAAAAATTATCTGCAACGAAATGCTGCGGATTTATTTGAACAAGAAAAAATACAATCTGGAAAAACAGGTAATAATCAAAAAGAGTCGGGAGTTATTACCTCATAACAATTTGAAATGGACGGGTTCTAAAGCCGATGCGACCGAGTTAGGCTATTCCATACGGGATAGCGGGGTAATAAATCATGGAAACGTCGATGTTAAAGAAATTATGAACTTTATAGAGGTCAGCTTTGATATTGACTTGGGCGATTATTACAGGACTTATGTTGCAATCAAAAGCCGGAAGAAAGACCGGACACCATTTCTGAATAAACTTATTGAGAGCCTAATCAGAAGAATGGAAAAAGACGATTCAGAATAAACTTATCAATATAATTATTAATGTATGAAAACAACTTACAACTTTAAAAACTGTGCAATGTATTGTTTATTAGCAGCAATACTACTGCTAACATTCAATAGCTGTGATAAAGATGATATTATCATATCATCTTTTTTTGAATGTGAATTAAACGGGGTAAAGTTTAAAACCGATAATCCGGTTATGACATTTCCGAATGGAAGACCTTCTCCTATAACGAACTATTATGTAGGTGAAGATAAATGGGCGTTTAGTTTTTCAACTACAATTAAACCAAATGAGGAAACAGTAGACATGCCTTATTATGATTTGCGCTCTTTCATATACCTGAAAGAACCTCTAAAAATTGGAGAAAAATATTCTTTCCCTGTATTACCGGGTAAAGAACATTCAATTTCTTATGTTTCTGTTGCAGATGAATTAGTCGAAAATCAGATTTCTTATGTAACCTTTTCACTTAGTGGGGATTGGGGCAATTTGAGTTTTGGCTCTGGTTATATTCAATTGACAGAACTTAGTGAGGAAGGGAAGTGGCTCAAAGGAATAGTTGAGTATGAATTTGTTTCTCCGATTGAACAAGATGAAAAGCGAGAACAAATAAAACTAAAAGGAGAATTTTGTTCAATTTTAGACCAGAACGTATATTAAATTACTATTGATCTATATTACACTATAAAGAATAACAGGAAAATAAAAAATTAGTAAGATAGGAAAGTCCGGAGGACTTTCCTATCTTTGCAAAACAATATAAAAATGAAAACGCAGATTATTTCTGCATAAATATATTACATAACGTTCGCAGAACGTCTCGTTACGAAAACTGGTAATTTTCAGATGAATAGAGGCTACTGTGCAATGTCTATGCTATCATTGTATAGCGTGGGCTTGCCTGTTTCTATTCATGGGTATACCAGTACCTCGTAACGGAGCAGTGTGGGTTCCACGCTTCTTTTTTGCTCCGGCGTTCTCCGATATAAACACGATAACAATATGAGTAGGATTAAAGCACACATAGCAATTTCGCTGGACGGTTATATTGCTCACACGGACGGGGAAACAAACTGGATACCCGGAGAACTCGCAAAAGAAATATCGGAAATACACCAATCATCCGAAATCTTATTGGCTGGCTCCAATACTTATAATGCTATTTTTGAGCAGTGCGGAAGCTGGCCATATAAAAATAGCTATGTTGTTTCCCATTATGACAGTTCATCGCTTGCAAGCGAGAATTTGCAATACCTGTTCGATGAACCGATAGAAAAGATATGCGAAATGAAGAAAGCAGCTATTGGAGATATAACGGTTATCGGTGGCGGTAATCTGATAACTTCCCTGCTCAACAATGGCTTGGTGGACGAACTGTATTTGTATATTGTCCCCGTTCTACTCGGCGACGGCATCCGTTTTTTAGGCAAGACCTATGATGTAAATGTTAAATCCTCCAATCCCGAAGAATATAAAGGGACTACAAAAATATGCTGCACATTTAACTAATTGCTATATTGCTATAACAAAGCATATTAAACAATATTGCACATTCTGAAAACTACCAAGTTTATACCAACTTGGTAGTTTTTGTTTTCTGTCTGAAAATACCCCAAATCAGCCCTATTTTAACATTAATCAGGCTGATTTTCTTATTTATACCCCTGTTTTTTAACTAAATAAATATCTACCAACTTGGTAAGACCTTGGCAATTTTATTGGTTTCAGCACCCGACCTTTGCAGAAATTCAAAGAGTTACAGATATGAAAGTGATTACCATTGATTCGGAAGCCTATAAAGTATTGGTACGAAAAATCGACCGAGTTTTTAACTACATCAAAGAGCAGAAAGAAAAAGATGCTGTCCCGCCGCCCGACCCGTCGGAGATATGGATAGGCAACGAGGAAGCAGCCGGGATTTTGGAGATAAGCCAGCGGACATTACAACGCTTGCGCTCTAACGGAGAAGTAACCTATTCTATCCGGGGCGGTAAAATCCGTTACACGCTCCAAGAAATACAGCGGCTTATCGTTGGACGGGTGGTTGCAAGCAAATACAAACAGGAAGCCGATTTGTTGCAGGCGCATCAGAAGTATCAGGAACGCAAGAAAGGAAATCAAAAAAAGTAATGCGATATGGGAGAGAGCGATTTAACAAATTGGTTGCAAGAATGGTTTGAGCGGTTTATGGGACGCTTCGACCGCTTAGATGAAAATATGGAACAGATGTCGGGAAGGTATAATTTTTTGGACGGGGAACGGTTGCTGGATAATCAGGACGTGTGCCAATTGCTCCATGTCAGCAAGCGTACCCTGCAACGCTACCGCTCGTCGGGCGAACTGCCCTACCAAATGATTTACCACAAGACTTATTACCGGGAAAGCGATGTAGATTTGTTTATCAAAACTCATTTCAATAAAGGAGAGGATAACGAAACGGAAACAGAAGATTCCGAGCCATGAGTTATTTGTTTTATGTCTTTCTGGGAGCATCCCGTATTGTCGTGAGATAAGGCGGGATGCACTTTTTATAGGCGCAAGCAAAGAAAAAGGCGGGAAATTCCCGCCTTGCCGTCAAGGTATGGCGTTCTATCAGGAACGCCGGAATACATAGCCGGATTCAAACCAATAATCGCCGATAAACAGGTCGCGTGCGAACTTTTCATAATCGAAATAAGTTTTAGCAAACTCCGTTAATTCGTAGCATTGTTCGACTACTTCATAGGCGTAATCTTCTTCATCTTTATATTCGCCCTGATAGTCGTCGCGGAACGAATCTATAAGCCCGCTTATATCGTCCGTGTCTATATCATGGCTGCCGTCATTAAGCCATATATAAAAGGCTTCCTGCTCGTTTTCGTTCAAGTCCGAAACAGCTTCAATCACTTCAAAGAGATTATCCGAAAGCCAACTTTCCCCTATAAGTGAGGACGGTATGTTTTCCCAATCCTGAAACATATACTCGGCATCTTCTTCGTCGCTGTGCAATTCACGACAAGCGTCGTAAAATTCTTCTTTATCGGAATAATCTGAAAGGTCTAACCATTTTCCATAAATGGAACCGTTATTATACTTGGCGTAAGTGCCTACATAAATCCGTGCTTCTGATAAATTTTCCATAACCTGACTTTTTTTTATCGGCAAACCTGCCGTTATTTTGTTTTCACGGGCATAATCCGGTGTAGGTGTTAGGGTTGTCAAGTTTTCCGCGACAAAATACGCTCGCAGAGGAAGATTTTTCGACGGAACCTGCAAGGCTCCCGGAACTTTACAAACCGTTAAGACGCCGTAAGCACCTTTGCCCGCATGAATACAAATAACCACAAGGCAGGATATAGCCCGACAAAGGAAGGTTAGGGATTAGACAGAACGCCGGAATATAGGCACTTACTCCTTACTGTAACGGTTTTCGGGAAAGTGATAAACCCTTTCTGTCCGGTAAAGAGTTATAATGCTTGCCGATTAAGAAGCGACGTATTAAGCCGAAAAAATAAGGGTTGGAATACCGCCGGAGTAAGAGGATTCTGGGATAATTGAAGTGAATTAAAGCCGGACTTAGGAGAAAACGAAGTATCTTCGCCTTAATGATTAATAACGGCAGACTATGAAAACAGAGGAAAACGATATAACAGGAATATGGTATAGCGACGAGTATTTAATGACGATTGAAAACGGAAGGGTACGCCTTAATACGAACATTGATACCCTGCATAAGCCGTTCTATACGCAAAATATATTCGACGAAGCTCTCACGCTGACCTATGAAAACGATAAAGTATTGAGGATTTCGGAGCATATTGTCGCTCCTGAATATGCCATAGGAAAAGAGGTAATGTCAATCTTTCTGAAATTAGAGATGCTAATTCCTGTAAGACTTATTAAGTTCACAAATGATTAAAAAATAGGCGTCCGAAGCCATGCTCCGGACGCCCCCACTAAAAAAATCAGTGAATTGAAAGTAAACATCCCTATTTACAACAACTCAAAGATTCTTTCAGTGGCAAAGATACTAATTTACTTCGATTTACCTTTCTTTCCCTTGCCGCCTTTCTTCTGCTCGAACTCGAACACGGTTTTGTAATCCGCATCGAAAGCGACAGCGGCATCGAACGGCTTACCCGTCTTGCTGCTCATAAACCCTTTGATTATTCCGGTCTTACCGTTCATCAAAAGTGTTGTAATCTGCTGGTCGGATAAATCCTTTTTCGCTATGGTGCGCCAAATCGTAAGTCCGCAGGCTTCATTACTGCACTTGGCTACCTTATTATAGATAACCACATTACCACTTTTACACTTCGGGCAAGGACAACTCTGGCGGTTATCGGTACGCTCGAAAGGCATATCCAACAATTCGGATGTAATCTGCGAGGCGTAAATCTCTATCGAACGGTGGAAAGTAGCCGCATCCATTTCGCCCGTACCGATTTTAGACAGGGCGTGTTCCCATGCTCCGGTCATAGCCACGTCCGCTATTTTCTTCTCACGGACAGCCAAATAAACAGTCAGCCCCTTATTGGTCGGAACCAACGCCTTTTTCTCCCGCACGATATACTCGCGGGAAAAGAGCGTTTCGATAATTGCGGCGCGGGTGGCAGGTGTGCCGATGCCGCCCTCTTTCATCGCCTCGCGTTCTTCTTCGTTCTCCACCTCTTTGCCTGCCGATTCCATTGTCGAAAGCAGGGAGGCTTCGGTATGCAGGGGCTTGGGCTTGGTTTTCTTCTCTTGTACTTCCGCCTCACGGATGGCAAGCGTATCGCCTTCCGTCAAATCGGGCAGTACGGTTAAATCCTCGTCCGTTGTTTCTTCACGGTTGGCTCCCCAAACTTCACGCCAGCCGGGATGTAACATTATACTGCCCCTTGCAACAAAGTGTACGCCGCCAGCGTCAAGCGTTACGGCGGTGTTCTCTTTGATGCAACATTCGCCGAAGGCTTCGAGCATACGCCCTGCGACCATATCATAAACAAGCTGTTCGTCTGCGGATAATCCCCTTGCGGGTTCTTCCGTAATGATAAGTGCATGGTGGTCGGTAACTTTCGCATCGTCCACCGGACGGCTATTAAGCGAAGTGTCATACCTGCCGTCGATATACGCACCGAATTTCGGGTGCGACCGTAGCGTAGCTATCAGGTGCGGTATTTCCTCCAATACGTCTACAGAGATATAGCGGGAGCCTGTACGCGGATAAGAAATCATCTTTTTTTCATACAATGCCTGCGCGATATTCAGGGTCTTGTCTGCCGAAAAGCCGTGTTGCTTGTTGGCATCTTTCTGTAAGGCGGTCAGGTCGTAAAGCAAAGGCGGTTCCTGCCGTGCCTCTTTACGTTCCACGCATGTAACCCGGAGGCTTCCGGCTTGCCGTACCTGCCTTGCCGTTTCATCGGCGGCGGTGCGGGTGTCGTACTTATCTGCCGAAAGTACGGCAAATGCCGTCGCATCTTTCGCCGTATGTACTTTCAGGCGGAAATAGGTCTGCGGGGTAAAATCCTTGTTCTCCAGATAGCGCGAGCATATCATGGCAAGTGTCGGGGTTTGTACCCTCCCCAATGACCAAACGCCATAACCCGCCGTAATGGAAAGGGCTTGCGAAGCGTTAATCCCGACGACGTAATCTGCTTTTGCTCGCGCAAAAGCTGCGAGGTAAAGGTTATCGTAATCGCTGCCCGGACGAAGGGTTTGGAAACCGTCGCGTATGGCACGGTCGGTAAGTGAGCTTATCCACAAACGCTGAAACGGAGTGCGGCAACCTACATAGTTATATATAAACCTGAATATTAACTCTCCTTCGCGTCCGGCATCGGTGGCAACGATAATTTCGTCGGCACGGCTAAACAGTTCCTTAATGACCTTTAGCTGTTTGAGTGCGCCGGGGTCTGGCTTATATTCCTTGCCCTCTCTGACTTGGCGGGGAACGAGGGTAAACTCCTGCGGGGAGTATCGGCAGGTTCTCCCGCCTGAAACCCGTAAAGCCGTAGGCTTCGGGCATCGCAAGCCCGACCAGATGACCGAACGCCCATGTAACGGCATATCCGCCGCCCTCAATATACCCGTCTTTTTTGCTTGTTGCTCCCACGATAGCGGCTATATCTCGCGCTACCGAAGGCTTTTCTGCTATTATTACTTTCATTTTCTGATTTTTTTAGTGGTTGATAAAATCGAATTACATACTTACGCCCTTGCCCTTTCCTTTCTTCGGGGCTTTAGGCGATTGCTTCTGTTGCTCCTGTTTCTTCTCCTGCTTTTTCTCTGCCTGCTTTTCGGTAGGTTGGGATTGACCTTTCTTTAGCGGCTCACTGGGAGTTTGCTTAGTCGCTTCATTGGTTTTGCCGTCGTTGTTCACGGCTACTTGCGTTTTATGCCCTTCGGCGGGAGTTACTTTCTGTGTCGCCTTTATCTCGTCGGGATGTTTCGAGGTATGGCGCACATGACCTTTTTCGGGGTCAGGCCACACCCAAGCGTTGTACTTTTGCCCTTTCTTGTCGGTGGCTTCGACCTGTTGCACTCCCTCTTTGGGCTTGGGTTGTGGCTTTTGCATACCCTCCACCCAGATAGGCTTCCCCTCGCATAGCTGCTTGAATTGGTCGCGTGATAGTTCGACGCCGCCCTGTATGGGGCGAATCCATATATCGCCGACCTTGCGGGCTTTGAGCGGTTTATCATCCTGCCCTTCGCCCTGTTTGGCTTGCCGTTCCTGTCGGTGCTGCTCTCTTTGTTCCGGGGTAAAACGAAAATCGAAATTGCGGTTTGCAGCGTTGTACTGGATAATACGGTCGATTTTCGAGGGTTCTTCGCCCTGCTTAACCCGCTTATCCATACCCTCAACCAATACACCTTCGCCGCGTTTCAAACCGTTCTGCTGTTCTTCTGACAGCGAGGCATTCTTCAACGTCTGCGGGATATAGATGTCGGCAAGGGCTACCGCCTCGAAGCGGTTAGTCAGCTTGTCAAGCGAAATCAACGACGGTACTTTTTCGCTGCCCGCGACAAGTTCCAAATCGAACACGCGACCGCCGTTCCCGGTCTGTTTGAACTGCTCAATGTCCTTTTCGGTAAAGGTTACGCCCATAAATGGTTTGTCGAAATCGGGCTGTTCTTGTTTGGGGTGCGCTTGGATTTTGATAGAGCCGTCGGGTTGCTGCTCCAACGACAGGCGGGCTTTTACGCTGAGCTCCTGACCGTCTATTTCGGTCTTAATATCCACCAATCCGGGGGATTTATGACCGTAAGCCATAGCTTTGAGCGTGTCGCGCAAATCATCGCCGGAAACACCCAATTTCTCGGCATCTTTCCAATCAACTTTATTCAGGTCAAGGGGCTGGTACTTGCCTTGCCCCGGCTCCTGCATTTGTCCGTCGGGCTGTACTTTGTACGGGTCGAGTACCTTGTCATCGGGATTGACCTGAATAATCTTGTCGAGAAAGGCGGCTACCTTTTCAACCGCACTTCCGGCAAGGGCATAAAGTCCGGTGTGCGATGGCTGGTTGGATTGCTCGGAAAACTTCTTTAAGAAGTTATCCAGTGCGTTGCCGTGCGTGTCAAACTTAAAAAAGCTGTCCGCATTTTCTTTCGTAGGGTCGGTCGTTTTCAACTTACCGTCGTCCCCGATACCCGTTACGGCTTTCAGTTTGCCGTCCTCGCCCTGCGTTAGCAAGACTTTGGGTTCTTCATTTTTGATTTTTTCTGCCATAATAAAAATGGTTTTAAGTTCTGCATTACTATTAATGCAGAACGAAGGTAAGCGGAAGTAACGGACTGATTGCAAGGTTTTAAGGCAGTGGTAGCTTGTGGCTGGGAGTGGCGTTAAAGTTTTGAAATATGGCTACAAAGAATGCCCCTTATTCCTATTTCAAAAGGGAATTTTAGATGCGATTATACCGATAAGTTCTGTTAGGCAAAGAATGTCTTCAATGCAATCAAATACAAAGGTTTCAGGTAAATCGTACCCCTGTGTCTCAAATATTTAGTATTTTTGTGCGATTAAGAAATTTTTGTATTATGGCTAAAATATACTCTAAAGGTTCAGAGTGGAGAAAATGGGATTTACATTTTCACACGCCGTCTTCCTATGATTATAAAGACAATAGTGTAACTAATCAAGACATTATTGATTCGCTTATAATGAAGGATATAGCTGTTGTTGCTATAACAGACCACCACATTATAGATATTCCCCGAATTACAGACCTTAAGAAATTAGCCACTGAAAGTTTATTGGGAGAGATAACCATATTGCCCGGTATTGAATTTTTATCTGATGCGAGAGGTTCAGAACCTTTACATTTTATTGGGATTTTCCATGAAGATGCAGATATTGAATATATATGGGGACAGATAGAAAATAAAACTTCTTTATGTGAAATTAAAAGAGATGGAAAACAACCTAATGAAGTTTATTGCGACTTTGCAGATACAGTTAAACTGATTCATGAATTAGGTGGTATTGTATCTATACATGCAGGACAAAAGCATGGTAGTGTTGAGTGTATAACCAATTCATTACCACACACACAAGCGCAAAAAAAAGACATTGCTCATATAGTTGATATATATGAATTAGGCAAAGAATCTGACCAAGGAGGATATAACACAGTTGTTTTTCCTGCAATAGATAAGATATTGCCTATGATTATCTGTTCTGACAATCATAATGCAAAAGACTATGTACACAAACAAAATTGCTGGATAAAAGCTGACCCGACTTTCAATGGATTATTACAAATTATTTATGAGCCAAAAGAGCGGGTAAGGATTCAAGAAAATAACCCTAAGTTTGATTTTGAAAAATCGCCTTTTACAGATATAGAGGTCAAGGAAAAAACTGTTATTTTCAATGACCCTGTTGATAATATTTATTTCGACCCATGCAAAATATACTTGAATAGCAACTTAATATCTATTATTGGTGGCAGAGGTACAGGGAAAAGCATTTTGGTCGATTACATAGCAAGGGGATTAGGTAAAGAAAATACAAAAGCATATTCTGTTTCGAAGGATGTTTCTGTTTACAGGCAAACATCCTTACGGGAAAATACACAAGAATT
This sequence comes from Barnesiella propionica, assembly GCF_025567045.1. NCBI lineage: Bacteria > Pseudomonadati > Bacteroidota > Bacteroidia > Bacteroidales > Barnesiellaceae > Barnesiella > Barnesiella propionica. Next base: position 63,359 of record NZ_JAOQJK010000012.1, read on the forward strand.
TAATTTAGGGGATAGTCCCAATATTCCTTTCTTGTATATATCTCAAAGCCAAATAAAGGAACTGGTTTCTGACAAAGTGAGATTTACCCAAAATATAAGGGAAACGATTGGTGTAACTGATGAATACGCTCCAAATCCTGAATATAGAGAAAAGGCAGAAGATGTTACGAATGAGTATTTTAGGGTTGTAAAAATTTTGGATGCCAACGAAACAACCAGTACGGCTAAAAAAGAAAAAATCCGTGCAGACATAAAGAGAAATAAGGAGCTTATAGCCAATGTAACGTCGGAGGAGAATAAGCCAAAGCTGGAAAATTATCAGAAGGTTTTAACTAAATTGGAAAACATAAATCTTTGGTTAAGTCGTATCAATAAATTGAAGCAAACGACATTATCCAGTAAAGAAAGTATTAATCAAGAAATTTCATCTATAAACCACGATTTAGGGGCAAATTCGGGATGGAATATCCCCTTGTTAAATGCAGACGATACAATCCGCTACATAGATACGGAACTATTACCTAAAATTATTACCAGCCAAGAGGAGGTACAGAAAGAGATAGACTTAACAAAAGCTGCTTTTAAAGACTTTCAAGGAGATTTAAGTACGTTGCTCAATAATATAGGAGAGTTTCAAAATAAGGTTTCTGCGTTAGAACGGGATTTGGCTGTTATTGAGGAGGAAGAAAGAAAATTTCAAGAGATTAAAACTTCATGGTTCAAAGATTTAGGGGACGCTATCAAGAAATCTATTGACGACTATACAACTCTGATTTCAAATAAATGGCAAAAATTCAAAGAAGGTTATGATGGGATGCGACCTGATATGAAGGAACTACTGGCTACCATTCTAAATAAAGACGAATTAGATGTTGTTGTAAACATACGATTCGATAAAGATGTTATATACAATCATCTTTTGGATAGACTTGATAAAAGAAGCTATAATATAGATAGACTAAAAGATAGTCTCCAAATAGAAACAATAGAAGATTATTTTAATTTTATTCAGCAATCAGCGGATAAAACCAACTTGTTTAGTGATTCTATTACAAATTTAGTTAGAGGTTACTTGCCTGATTTATTGTTTAAAAAATATAACTCCTTTATATCGCATGAGATAGTTGTTACATCAAAAGGAAAACCTATTACTAAATTATCACATGGGCAACAAGGAACTATATTTTTGAGATTGCAGTTAGCTTCCCGTGCTTTTAGTGAAACTATAATTTACGACCAACCCGAAGATGACCTTGATAATGATTTTATTATGAGGGATTTGGTTGATATATTTAGAAAGATAAAACGATATAGACAAGTAGTAATAGTATCCCATAATGCTAACTTAGTTGTAAATGCTGATTCTGAACAAATTATAATTGCTGAAAATATTGATGGAGTGTTGAAGTACACGTCTGGTTCACTTGAAAATCCGATAATTAATGAAAGAATTTGTGCGATTTTGGAAGGTGGCAAAAATGCGTTTTTAAGTCGCGAGCAAAAATATCACTTAAATGTTCCCGTGATTATAAGTTAAATAATTAGAGCCGCAAAATTGCGGCTCTAATTATTTTTAGTCTTCCTCCTTTGGCAACAAGTGGCAAAGTTCGGGGTCGTCCTTAATACGTTGTATCTCATCCTCAACTATCTGTTTTGCCTCGGCTTTGATACGTTCGTAATTCTGTTGTATCATTTCTTTCATCCTATCGACACCGTTCTCGTCGGTAAAATCGGCAATGACGGGTATTTTCTTATAAGCCTTCGTTTCGGCGGCTACCCGCTCGTTATCGACCACAATTTCGGCGTGGAAAATCTTTTGTTCTATCCGTTCGTCGAAATTATCCGCTACCGCGCCGACAAACATCCCCTGCGTAAGATTGGAAATTTTAGAGGCGGGTATCAGGCTATCCATTTGCGTAGAAATGGAAGTCGATTTATCGTTGCGGTTTATCGTCATGGATTGCCGCTTTTGAAGCACCTTCCCAAAGCGGTCAGACAAGGTTTTTGCCGTATCGCCGACCACCTGCCCACTAAAGATATTTCCTACCGTGTTCATCACTACGGCGGCTTCCTTGTCGCCGTAGTCGCGCTTTAGCTGTGAAAAGTCCTGAAAGCCGAGGAGCACGGCAACTTTGTTGCTTCGGGCGGTAGCTATCAGGTTATCCAACCCCTTAAAATATATCGTCGGCAACTCGTCTATGACAACCGAACTTTTTAGCTGCCCTTTCTTGTTTATCAATTTCACAATACGGCTGTTATACAATCCCAATGCCGCACCATAGATATTTTGGCGGTCGGGATTATTGCCTACGACAAGTATTTTCGGCTCTGCGGGGTTGTTTATATCCAACGAAAATTCGTCGCCCGACATAACCCAATACAGTGCGGGGGAAATCATACGCGAAAGCGGGATTTTCGCCGATGCTATCTGCCCCTGTAATTGGTCGGCAGCACCTCCCAGCCACGCATCCATAAAGGGAGAAAGGTAGTTTTCCAACTCCGGGTACGAAGTCAGAATCGGAAAAATCTTCTCGTAGGGTTTGTTCAAAAACTCGATGGCGTGCGGGAACGAACAATACTTGCCGTCTTTGTAAATCCGCAAATACCATATAATAGCGGCGAAAAGGATAATCGGCGATTCGACAAAGAAATCGCCCTGCTTGGAAACCCACGTGCGATTAAGGTTAAGCATAATCGTATAGCTGGATTCGTAGGCATCCGAAATATCATCCATGAACGAAGGATTAATCGGATTACAACGGTGCGAACGTGAAGGGTCGTCGAAATTGATTACATAAAACGTCGGGGTTATCTCGTAACCCTCGCGGTTATTAAGCAAATGATTGTAGGCAATCGTCGAAAGGTCGGGGAATTTGAAGTCGTAAATATAAGCACTAAATCCCTTCTCTATCTGCTGTTTAATGTAGCTGTTTACGATTGCATAGGACTTGCCGCTACCGGGAGTTCCTAAAACAATCGAAGCACGGAACGGATTAACGACATTTACCCAGCCGTTATTCCATTTCTTTTTATAGTAGAAGCGGGTCGGCAGATTTACAGAATAATCGTTTGCCAAAAGGCGGGTTTCCTGCATAAAACTTTCATTCTCCGTGTTGAAAACGTCGTCGAACATATTGTTTTTCAAGAGGCGCGACATCCATATACCGCCCATAAGCAAAAGAATATAGCCGAAGGTCATCGTAAATATGTATAGTCCCATGTTGCCCTCTGCCGGGAACGGCAGGGCGAGTAACCACCAATTAAGGAAAAACAGGATAAAGCCCGCCGAGAGGCAGACAATGATTTTCGACCAAGTTATCTTCTCGTCCTTAACGCCCCGTGTTCCCAAACAGGACAGGGCAAGGAATACCACCGCAAAAAGTTTCGTCCAGAGTATCGAGGTAAACAGTCCGGCGGTGCGGTTAAAATTCATCAGGATTTTATCGACCACGCCGATATTGAACCCCAAGCCGTATATCGCTTCGTAGCAGAACCAATAAATATTTATCACTACGAACAGTATTGAAAGCGCACGCATAAAGTCCATAACCTTAGCCAATCCGCGCAAATCATCTTCATTTTGCATAATCTTAAAAATTAAATTGTTGATTTTTTACAGTTAAAAAAATAATAGAAGGCACTGTGTGCTTTACATCTGCCTACCATACCGCCGTTTCTTTTTCTTGCGGCGTTTGGGTTGAGGCAAGTTGTTTTCCTGACCTCCCGCATCGGGAGTAAGGATAGAGAACAGGCTGCCCGCTGCATCGCCGATGCCTGACAGGTCGGGTGTCTGCTGTTTCGTGGAATCATCGGGAACCGGAGCGTTTGGAATATCCTGTACGGGCTTTTGTTGCGGATAATCCGCAAAGCGTTCGTTCAGCGCATTTGCCGAGAACTCTTTACCGAGGCGCGAACCGTTCAATACCGTGCGGCTGTTGTGGTCGATGAAAGTAGCCCCATAGATGCGCCCTGCATCGTTACGGCGGAGTACCATATCAATACCCTTATCGCGTAAAGCTGTCCGCAGGTCGTTTTCGGTGTGGGCAGATTTAAGGGCTTCGGCGACGATGCCTTTTGTCCCCGCCGTCGAGCGGTCGGCTTTGATAGCTTCGCCCGATTTCCGCATACCTTCCTCCAAGTGGGCTACGCCTGATTTCTTACCGAACAGGGAAGATTTCAGCGGTTTGCCTACACGGTTGCCGTCCGCATCGAGCGCGGAGTAAACCAAACCTGTGTACTTATGCCCTTTGTTGTCGCCCTCTACCTTTTCTACCCCTACATTATATAAGGATAAAAGGGCGCGGTACTCGGCAAAGGATTGGAAACGGTACATTTCCGAAAGCGGCTTAATAACGTTACCGACCTGCGTTTTAAGGTTTCCGGCTGAAACGTCCACCGGGGCAAGCTGCCACGCTTCGCCCTGCTTCTGCCCTTTGGCGGGTATCAGGTTAAATTCCGATTCCAACTGCTGTACGATACGGTTGCTGCGGTCTTTCTCGAACTTGTCGGGAACGAGCGAACCGTCGGTCTTCACACGGGTAGTAACCAAGTGGATATGCTGGCGGTCTATATCTTCGTGTTTGAAAATCATATAGGGTTGCCCGCCATAGCCCAAGCGTTCAAGGTACTGCCGCCCGATGTAGGCAAGCTGTGCATCGGTCAGCTTGTCGTCCGGGTGCGGATTCAGCGAAATATGTACGACGGGCTTTTTCGTTCGCTTATGTGAAGGCATAAACCGCTCGAAATCTTCCACACAATCGTAGGCATTAAACCGTCCGTCGGCAGGTTCAAGGACTAAATTACATCCCAGAATTTTGCCTAACCCTTCATCGACTTTCTGCTGATTGTATGCCAATGCGCCGTACAAATTGCTACCGTGATTGATTTTTGCGACCATTCAGCTACCGGATTTTAGCCTTAAAATCCTCGCATAAAGCCAGCACTTCGCGCCCGATTTTCGACAATTCGATTGTATGTTGCTCCAATTTATAGAGCAACGACAAGGCTTTTTTCTCCCCGAAAGTCGTGTGAAGCTGCTTAACGGTTTGGTTGTAATTGACACCGACGGCACGTATCTGCCCGTAAAAAGCGGTCAGCTTCGATACAAATTCAGCCGTCGAAGCATCGGTTTTTACCACACGGAACTCGTCGCCGAAGATGCGGGCGGCAATGAAACCGGATAGCGAAGCGAGGGCGGACTGCTCAAACATGGCGAGGAACTCGGCGTGTTGCACGTCGGTCAGGTTCACGGTCAGGCGGTGTGTCGCCGGGTCGTTCTTCGGGGGTCTGCCCCCTTTACCCCGTTTGCGGGGCGGATTCTTTTCATTCATAACTGATTTTTTTAGTGGTTGAAAAATCTGTTACGCGAGGCTCGCCGACATCATCAAGCTGCCGACTTCGGAGGTCAGCGTGAAGCTCCCGGCAGGGCAAGAGGTTGAGTGCTGCAAAACTTGTTTTGCGATGCAATCAACACATCTTGCTATTTGCCAAAATGCAAATGGTTTTCCCGCAGCGGGAAAAGATTTACCCCAATATTCAAAGGGTAAATTTTTGCATCCGCCGGGGGCTTTGGGAGAGGGGAATCCCAACCTTAAAAATACCCCGAACCCGGCGCGTAACATTTCATGCTGCAAAGTTATCGCCTTATTCAATGCGCTGTATATCAAACATCAACGCCACTCGAAGCCAGAAGCGACCACCACCCGGAAACATGATGCAAGTACCAAAAAGAAGGCTTTAATTTGCCGTCAGAAAATCAATAATGACGTATCCCTCCGCGTCAATATGCAGCCGGATAATTAAAGAAATGGAAAGCCGGATAGTTGATTTTGTACTGTCGTATTGTTGTGCTGTCGTACTGAAATACTGTCGTACCGAAACAATGCTGTGTACCAGCAGGGATTCGGATAAGCAAAAAAGAAAATAAACAGATTATCAGACAGGCAAATCACTGAACCGGCAATCATGTATTTATGGATTGATTAGAAACAGTACCGCTTTGACGGTGCATTGAAACAGAGTATCAACAAATTAAAAAAACAGAAAAATGGAAAAGCAAGCAAGTAAAAAAGAACCGAAGTATGTAGCGTTCTCAACCCAAAAGGGCGGTGCGGGTAAAACCACCCTGACCGTTTTAGTCGCAAGCTACCTGCATTATGCAAAAGATTACAAGGTAGCGGTAATCGACTGCGATTTCCCGCAGCACTCAATCCACGAAATGAGGGAGCGGGATTTTAAGATGGTCGAGAACGACGAGTTTTACAAAGGCATGGCTTACGAACAGATTACCAAGTTGGGTGGTAAGAAATTCTACCCCATTGTGGAGAGCAGCCCGCAGGAAGCCTTAAACGATGCAGATGCGCTTTGCGGGCAGGAAGAATACGATTATATCTTCTTCGACCTGCCCGGAACACTCAACAACAAAGATTTGGTCGTTGCTCTTGCCAACATGGATTATATCGTCGCGCCTATTGCCGCCGACAGGGTGGTTATGGAAAGTACGCTTAACTACCTGATTTCCGTAAGGGATAACATCGTAAATACGGGTAAGACCAACATTAAAGCCATGTACCTGCTTTGGAACATGGTAGACGGGCGGGAGAAATCCGAACTATACGAAATTTACGAGGGGGTTATTAAGGAGTTGGATTTTCCCGTCCTTAAAACCTTTATCCCGAACAGCCTGCGTTTCCGCCGGGAGCAATCCGAATCCCGCCGACCGCTGTTCCGCTCCACTCTGTTCCCTGTGGATAAGAGCCTGATTAAAGGCAGCAACATCGACGCGCTGGCTGACGAACTGCTCGAACTCTTAATGTAATGCGCTATGGCTAAAAGAGTAGATACAACGGGCTTGGATGCCGACTTTGTAATCAATCAGGCGAAACCGAGCAACCGGGAAAAGGAGTTGAAACCTTATGACCCGTCCGCTTCCGAACCTGCGCCTGTCGAGGAACCGGAACAGCTACCGGAATCTCCGGCAGAACAGAAAGAACCACCCAAGCGAAAGCGGAACCAGTCGGCAAATTATAAGGAAACATTTTTGAAACGCAATGAGATTAAGACTCGCCAATGCGTCTATATCAGCTACGATGTTCATGCGAAGATTGCAAAACTCGTCCGGGCTTTGGTCGATACCGGAAACGAAATAAGTGTCGGCGGCTATATCGACACGGTTTTGAACGAGCATTTGCAACAGCATAAAGAAGAAATAAACGAATTGTACCGCCAACGTGAAGGCGACTTAATCTAATGTAAGGATATGGAAAAGTATTTTATCGGGGCAATTCTGCTCTACGCGCTTATTGTCGCCTGTTACATGGTTTGGGAACGGTCGGTAAAACGGAAGAAAAATGCGGCGCGGAAAAAGGGGTATAACCCTTTTAAGCCTTCCCCGAAAGAGGATATAGTCGGCAAAAGCAAATTTACCATGCGCCACTCGAAGCCAGAAGCTACCACGCTGGAAATGAGCGAAAAAGCAATAGAAAACCACGCTATATTTGCAGACGTGAACGCACAAGCTGCCGCAGAAATTCCTTCGGGAAATGTCCTGCCAGCCGAGAGGGAACAGGTAGAAACGTCCGGTCATACGGCGGATAATTCCGGTGAAGAAATAGATATAGTTATCGAAAACGAGCCGGAGGGGGAATTTGAAACCGATGATGAGGATTTAGACACTTGGGAAAGCGAGGCGGCAGAGGACGAAACCGCAAGTAGCCGGGCTACGGGCATCGGCTTCGACGACCTTGCCGGGGTGGTGCAAACGGTGGGGAACGCCGAAAACGCCACTACCGAAGAAAGGGAAGAAGCCGGGCGGGTGCTTGCCGAGATACGAAAGACCGAGATATTCGGGCAACTTGTATCGGACGAGCCGAAAAAGAAAGAAGTCGTTTCCAACCTTATGGACGATTATTTCTCCGCCTACTATCGTCAGCGGGAAGCCTACCCCGAACCGACGGTAAAAGCCCCTGCCAATTTCAATGTACGCAGTATGGCGTAAATGTAAAACAGATTAAAAGTAACGGAAATGAAAGAACGAGATTACGGATAGCTACGCGCTACCGACCACTAAAAAAATCAGAGAATAAAAAGTAAACAAAAATCCCGGCGGTAAGGGGGAATCATCCCACCCCCTGCCGCCTTAAATTAAAAAAGCAATGACAAAAAAGAGAGTTCTTTTGTCGGCGGCGTTTGTAATCGCTGCTGTTTCTTCCGCCTTTGCACAAGGCAACGGTATCGGGGGCATCAATGATGCTACCACAATGGTAACATCGTATTTCGACCCCGGAACAAAATTGATTTACGCCATTGGTGCGGTCGTAGGGCTGATTGGCGGCGTGAAAGTCTATAACAAGTTCAGTTCAGGCGACCCCGACACGTCAAAAACCGCCGCAAGCTGGTTCGGCGCGTGTATCTTCCTTATCGTAGCGGCGACTATCCTGCGCTCCTTCTTCCTGTAATAAACTCCATAGATACAACAAGATATGGAGTACAATGTAAATAAAGGCATTGGAAAAAGCGTCGAGTTCAAGGGGCTGAAATCTCAATACCTGTTCATCTTCGCGGGCGGCTTGCTGTCTGTGTTCGTGGTCTTTGTCATTATCTATATGATAGGCATAGACCAATGGATATGTATAGGTTTCGGGGTTATTGCCGCGTCGGTGCTGGTATGGTTTACATTCCGCCTGAACGCCCAGTACGGGGAACACGGCTTAATGAAATTGATGTCAAAACGCCAGCATCCCCGTTACCTTATCAACCGCCGGAACTCGCGCCGCTTTTTCCGTGTGCCTAACAGAAAGGGGGTGGCTTATGCGTAACGTAATGAAAGCCGCCACCGTCGAGAGCAAATTTCCGCTCTTGGCGGTCGAACACGGTTGTATCATCAGTAAGGACGCGGATATAACGGTAGCTTTTCGGGTGGACTTGCCCGAACTCTTTACCGTTACCGCCGCCGAATATGAAATGATACATTCCGCTTGGGGCAAGGCTATCAAGGTATTGCCCGATTACTCGGTTATCCATAAGCAGGATTGGTTCGTAAAAGAGAACTATAAGCCTGCGACCGATGCCGACGATATGAGCTTCCTTTCCCGCTCGTTCGAGCGTCATTTCAACGAAAGACCGTATTTGAATCACACCTGCTTCCTGTTCCTGACAAAGACGACAAAGGAGCGTATGCGTATGCAGTCGAACTTTTCGAGCCTTTGCCGGGGTAATATTATCCCGAAAGAAGTAAACAGGGACACGGCGGTTAAGTTTTTGGAATCGGTCGGACAGTTTGAGCGTATTGTCAATGACAGCGGCTTTGTTCGCCTGACGCGCTTAACCTCCGACGAGATTATGGGAACGCCCGAAAGCGCAGGACTTATTGAAAAATACTTTGCCCTGTCGCTGGAAGATACGACTTGTCTGGAAGATATGGAACTCGGAGCGGACGGGCTGCGGATAGGTTCAAAAACAATCTGCCTGCATACGGTTTCGGATGTGGAAGATTTGCCCGGAACGGTGGGAACGGATATGCGCTATGAACGGCTATCTACGGATAGAAGCGATTGCCGATTGAGCTTCGCCGCGCCTGTGGGTCTTTTACTCTCCTGCGACCATGTGTTTAATCAGTACATCTTTTTGGACGATTCGGCGGAGAACCTGCGGAAATTCGAGAAGTCAGCCCGCAATATGCAGTCGCTTTCCCGCTATTCTCGTGGAAACCAAATCAATAAGGAGTGGATAGACAAGTATTTGAACGAAGCCCATAGCTTCGGGCTTACTTCGGTACGCGCCCACTTCAACGTGATGGCATGGTCTGACGATGCGGAGGAATTAAAGCATATCCGCAACGATGTCGGCAGCCAGCTTGCCCTAATGGAGTGTAAACCCCGCCATAACACGGTGGATGCCGCTACGCTTTATTGGGCGGCGATGCCCGGCAACGCGGGGGATTTTCCGGCAGAGGAAAGTTTTTACACCTTCATCGAACCTGCCCTGTGCTTCTTTACGCAGGAAACGAACTATCAGTCGTCGCCCTCTCCCTTCGGGATTAAGATGTGCGACCGTGTAAGCGGAAAGCCCCTGCACGTAGATATTTCCGACCTGCCGATGAAACGGGGTATAACCACCAACCGCAATAAATTCGTGCTGGGGCCTTCCGGGTCGGGCAAGTCGTTTTTTATGAACCACCTTGTCCGTCAGTATTGGGAGCAGGGAACGCACGTCGTGCTGGTCGATACGGGAAACTCCTATCAGGGTTTGTGCGAAATGGTACGCCGGAAAACCAAAGGGCAGGACGGTATCTATTACACGTACACCGAGGAAAACCCGATTTCATTCAATCCTTTCTATACCGACGATTACAAGTTTGATGTGGAGAAAAAGGATAGTATCAAAACGCTGCTTTTGACGCTTTGGAAGTCGGACGACGATAAGGTTACGAAAACCGAAAGCGGGGAACTCGGCAGCGCGGTATCGGCGTACATCGAACGGATAAAGGCAGACCGCAGTATCGTTCCTTCATTCAACACTTTCTATGAGTATATGCGCGATGACTACCGCCGGGAACTCGAAGAAAGGGAAATCAAGGTAAGCCGGGAAGACTTCAACCTCGACAATATGCTTACTACCCTGCGCCAATACTACCGGGGCGGGCGTTTCGACTTCCTGTTGAACTCGGAGGAAAACATCGACCTGCTCAATAAGAGCTTTATCGTCTTTGAAATTGATTCCATTAAAGAAAATAAGGAATTATTCCCTGTGGTTACGATTATCATAATGGAGGCTTTCATTAACAAAATGAGGCGGTTAAAGGGTGTCCGTAAACAACTTATCGTAGAGGAAGCGTGGAAAGCCCTATCCTCTGCGAATATGGCGGAATACCTTAAATATATGTATAAAACCGTCCGCAAATACTTTGGGGAGGCTATCGTCGTAACGCAGGAAGTGGACGACATCATCGCCTCGCCGATAGTGAAGGAATCCATTATCAACAACTCCGACTGTAAAATCCTTCTCGACCAGCGCAAGTACATGAACAAGTTTGACAGCATCCAATCCCTGCTCGGTCTGACCGAAAAAGAGAAAGGGCAAATCCTGTCAATCAACATGGCGAACAATCCGAGCCGCAAATATAAAGAGGTTTGGTTCGGGCTGGGCGGGGTACAGTCGGCGGTGTACGCTACCGAGGTTTCAATGGAAGAATACCTGGTGCGCCCGTAAAGGGAATTTGACGAATGTCGCTTTGGCAAGCGACTGGGCAAGTGTTTAAAATGCCCATTAACAACCGCTAACCGGAGGGGAAAACCCCACAAGGGAAC
>NZ_JAOQJK010000013.1 GCF_025567045.1 Barnesiella propionica
TCTTTTGTAATGACCGCTCCAAAAGATGTAGCATCGTTTAATGTTTCATTTTCCGGATATTTTTGATATTTCCCTGCGTTTTTCTTTTGTTCATCTTGTTTCTTTTCTTGTCTCCCTCCTTCTCCATGATTAAAGAATCCGACGACAAAACCATTGAATGCTCCTATACGCCAATCACCGCCTGATACGGCCGATGACGTTGCTCCGCTTATAGCTCCGCCTACGGCTAAAGATAACGGTTCGGTAACATTCGAACTTTGCATAATAGATCCTGCCAGAGACGATACGGCATTACCTGCAAATCCACTTAGGAAATCGTCTCCATAGATGGCACTAATGGAACCTCCTACCACCCCATGCATACCAGCCCTGAGAAATTCTGTTCCGATATTACCGACAGAATGGCCGATCATATCGCCTATAACCATTGAAGTACTCATAGATAAGGAAGCAGTAACACCACTCATCATCATACCACAAATCATACCATCCACACTATCGTCACTACCGGCATTGTAGGCATAGTTTAGCCCGCTCCAGAGCATAGCATCTATGATACTACCTATCCCCGGCAGGAATAAACCCAGAAAGAATTCTCCTGAGGGGTCGGTATATTTAAGCGGATTGTTGAAACAATACGCATAGCGGTTGAAGTTCTGCGAATTCTCCATATCCTGCATCAACGGATCGGGACTGAGGAACACCCCCAGTTGCGGATCGTACACGCGGCTGTTCATATTGATAAGCCCGAACTCCGGTATCGTCTCGTGCATAGTATATCTCCTCAGGATTCGGGACGTACTATGTACGTATTCGTCCCATTTATCCGGATTCCGTTCCCGTCCCCAGGCGTCATAGCTGTGCCTTTCCACGATCTTACCCCCGTTATCACTCAGAGCGATAACAGAACCCTGTATATCGGTATGCAGATAAAATATGGAATCAGTTTCATTCACGGGGTCATAAATTGATACGGCAAACGGTCCGTCCGGTCCCGAAAGATAAGAAATTTGGCGGACAATCGTATCATTGGTAATATATTTTTCATAATTGTCTCCATGATAAGTGCGCCGTCCTACTTTTCTGGGTTGGGTGTATACATAACTCTCGATACGCTGGTCGTCCGGTCCGTATATAATCATCATATTCGCCCCTGTTCTTTTAATATTAATAGGCCTGTGTATGTTTTCATCATAATTGAGAGTGTAGTCTGTGCTGTTTATAAGGGCGGAATCGGGATTCACGATGTCCGTTACCGCATGAGGGCGGTTCCCATCGTATTTGTATTCGCCCACATCGCTTTTCTTTTCGATATTTCCGTTCGTGTGATATTTCATACTCGTAGCCCCGTAAGGATTGTTTATTTTCGTAAGCCGGTCCATATTGTCGTACTGGAACGATTCGGTCCGTTTTCCTTTATTCCTGTATTCCGAGCGTGAAAGGATATTTCCCCTTACGGGATCGGTCTCGTAAGTGAAGTTCCAGGGAGACCGGGATCGGGGCAGTATCCAGCCCAGGATGTGTTTATTTCCTTCTTCCTCGAAATCGTAGACATTATAAGCAAAAAGAAACAGAGCGGCCATCAGTGATAACCGCTCTGTCTTTTAATATAATGAAATCATTTAGTGGCAACCGTCACAACCTCCGCATTCTCCATCGCCGCAACCGTCTCCATGGTCGTGTCCGCAGCCGCAGCCGCATTTGGGATTTAACTCTTCTTCAGTTGCATCTCGTACTAAAAGAACTTCTCCTACGAAATGAAGGTCTTCTCCTGCAAGCGGGTGATTGAAATCCATGATAACCTTATCTTCGGTGATTTTGAGGATATGTCCCATGATACGTTCTCCTGTTGCAGTCATCATAGGAACGGAGTTTCCTTCGAAAATGACTTTGTCGTCAAATTCCCCTTCTACTACGAATATTTCTTTATCCAGATCCATAACATGCTCTTCGTTACGTTCTCCGAATGCATCTTTCATGGGAATGAAGATATCGAACTTATCGCCTTGTTTTAGTCCCAGAAGGTTTTTTTCAAGCAACGGCAGAACCTGATTGTTTGTTCCGATTATAAAGCGGTCGGGATATTCGTTCGTCACTTTTTGCATCAGCGAATCTTCATCGGTTCCTTCACCGGAGTAGAGATTGTAAGCCAACTCCACTACTTTTCCGGGTTGTATTTCCATATAAATTTATGTTTTATGGTTTATAAATATTTATTATCTGTCCTAACGAAACACAAAGCTAAGCAAAAGGTTTTAAACTTCGGGACTTTGTGTCTCTTTTGTTTTTTTATTCTTCCCCGTATTTTTTGTTATATTCGTTTAGTATCTGTTTCACATTGAAATAGAATCCTTTTATGCCGAGAGGATTCTTTTCTACAGTAATATGGTCGTAATAGGGATCTTCGAAATGATATTCTTTTCCGGTATATCCTAACCGGTTTATGATATTGTATTCGTGTGTGGGATGGATGACGTACCAGGCTGTTTTCTGGGTTTTACCGTCGCCGGAAGAGAGGATGGCATTGATGATATGATTAAACCTGTATTCCCATAAAGAGGCCCATGCGAATTTTTGTTTTTCTTTATACGCATATATCAGCAGATTCATTTGCCGTAAATCGAACGGGAAATCGGCCAGTGAAAGTTGTGCATATTTGATAATGCTGTCACATTCTGCTGGCGTATGTTTTTGTTTTGTATATAGTTTATTCAGTACCGATGAGTAGGCCGAGGTACGGTAAGGGTTGTAATCTTCCTGAAAGGCATATCCGTAATAAAGATATCTGTAATCGTTTACAGTCATGGTGGTATCGGTGCTTTCATACTTTTTGACAAGTTGAGGATAGTAATAGGGAGAGTTCATGTCCCGTACTTCTTTCCGTATTTTTTGCATGTCAGGAGTCGTATGATCGTTTTTTTGTGCGTAAAGTCCGGAGAACAGGAATATAAGGGCTATTATGGTAGTTAAAAATTTCTTCATATCGAGTATAAATGTTCCAAAAGTAAGGGACTTGCCAGGCTGATGTCATTATCTTTCAAGGCTGTTGAACCGGATTGGAATTCAACGTGTCTCTACAAAGATATGTTTTTTATTTAAAAGAAGGAGCGGATTATACTAAAATGAAGATGTTTTTATATTAATTATCGTAGTGGTGCGAATTACGGAGCCGGAAAATTTCATCTTTAAAAAACGGCTATGATAGCCATTCCTATGAAAATGAATGAGACGGCTACTTTGATGCCGGTTCCTACGAAAAAGGCCAGAAAAGAGCCGAATGCTGCTTTGGCTGCTTTGCCGGGGTTCGTTCGGTCGTATAGTAATTCCCCAACCAGAGCTCCAAAAAATGGACCTAGTATGATCCCGGTTATTCCAAACGGCAGTCCTGCGAACATTCCGGCCAAGGCTCCGTATCCTGCATATTTCGAACCGCCGAACTTGCGGGTCATCCAGGAGGGTAATATATAGTCCATTACACATATAAGCAGGGTTATGATTCCCCATACGACCAGGGTTGTTGTTCCGAATTGCGCGTATGGCGTAAGGTGAAGCAGAAACAAGCCGATGTAAGAGAGGGGAGGTCCGGGTATAACCGGAAGAAAGCATCCGGCCAGCCCGGTAAGAAGACATATAACGGAAAGAATGACGAGAAAAATATCCATAAGTATGCGGGAATGTTTTTGACTATTTATGTGGTTGAAAAGAAAGCAGGCTGAACGTAATATTCGACACCTGCTTTCCTGTATTTTTGACCTGCATCCGGTCGTTGCAAACTTTTATTTCAACAGTTTGTCGGCATGTTTTAAAACTTTGGCATCCAGATAAAATACGATTTCTTCGGCCATATTGTTGCAATGGTCGCCGATACGTTCCATACGCCGGATAATGCTGATGAGATTCAGGCATTCGACAGCACGTTCCGGAAATTGCTGCAAATATTCGGCAATAATAGGTACTGCGTTCCGGTTCAGTTCGTCTACGCGGTTATCCATTTCGAACAGGTCGACGGCCAGGGAAGATTTTTCTTCTATCAGAGCCAGTTCCGCCTTGTTCATCATGTCTTTAATGATTTGTAACATTTCTTTTATACCGGTTTTTTCGAAAAGCTCGGCTTCGATATTAATCTCTGGATAATCGATGACGAATCGTGCAATGCCTTCGCAAAAGTCGGCTATGCGTTCCAGATTGTTGTTGATCTTCATCATCGCCAATGTGAAGCGCAGATCCAGGGCAACGGGATTGTACAGTCCTATGATATCTTCACAATCACTATCTATTTTCAGTTCGAAAGCATTTACTCTTTTTTCACGGTAAACGACCTCTTTGGCAAGATCCTTGTCCAGAGAGATCAACGATTCGCCGGCCCGGTTCAGTTGGGAGTTCACCAGATCCCACATTTCGAGAACCTCTTTTTTTAGATTTTCGAGTTCTTTTTCGATGTATATCATACTACTGTTATTTTTAGCAACGTTAAATACAAATATAATTGTTTTTAATCAATATGGCAAATAGACACCAAGAAAAGCTCGGCTTTTCGGTTATTATGCAATATATATAGTACAAAGGAAAAATAAGGATGTTACCGGGTTGTTTCATGTATTTTACAAAACGGTTACAAACTATATGTATGACTATTATTATTTACTTACAGTTGTTTTAGGAAATTTGCGGCTAATAAATAAAAAGGAGACTGAATAACTTTTTATGGTTAATCAGTCTCTTAATATTCTCATTTTATTTGTACCAGATTTATAAACCTGCTTTAGGAAGATATAATCATTATTTATTACAAAACAGGTTTTTCTTTTCCGGGAATTCCTACCAGTTTGATATCGAATACCAGAGTGGAGTAAGGAAGCAGGAGATCCGAAGTATAAGTTTCTCCATATCCCAGTGCCGAAGGAATAATGACACGACAACTGTCTCCTATGTGCATGGTGGGAAGTGCTATCTGCCATCCTTTGATAGTATTGGATATTTGTATTCTGGATATGCTGTCTCCGTATGAAGCGGTTTTAAGATAGGATGAGTCGAAACCTATACCGTTGTACAAAGCTCCGCGGTAGATCACATCTACCGTGCTGTTGTAAATAGGCATTTCGTTGTTCCGGGTTTCCATGGTATCGTTGTAAAATCTCATCAATACATATGAACCTTTATCCCAATCGGGAGTTACTTGCGTGTATAGCAGGTTTCCTGCTTCATCTTTTGCGACGATCTGTTCAAAGAACCAGGATGTATTTTCTTCACGCCAGGTTTCATATTTTGTCCAATAGTCTTCCGAATCATCTCCACAACTCCAGAGGATAACCCCCAGAAAGAGTATAAATACTAACGGTAATTTCTTCATCGTTCTCTTTTTCTTGTTTTAAAATTCAACTTTAGGAGCTTGTTCGGCACCCGCTTCTGCCGAGAACTGGGGTTTAGGATTAAATCCGAAAATCTTGGCTGTAATTACGGCAGGAAATTTACGGATCTTAGCGTTATAAACAGCCACGGCATCGCTATAGCGTGTGCGTTCCGTCGATATGCGGTTTTCCGTTCCTTCCAACTGAGCCTGTAGTTCCCGAAAATTTTGGTTTGCTTTCAGGTCTGGATAATTTTCGGTAACAGCCAACAGTTTGCCTAATGCCGCACTTAATTCACCTTGTGCCGCCTGATATTTTTTCAATGAGGCTTCGTCCAGATTTGCCGGATCGATTGTTATTTGTGTCGCCTTAGCTCTGGCGTTCACCACGGCTTCTAATGTGGAACTTTCGTGTGAGGCGTATCCTTTTACCGTATTTACCAGATTGGGAATCAGGTCCGCACGACGTTGGTACTGGTTTTCAACCTTAGCCCACTGGGCATTAACCCCTTCTTCAGCTTCTACAATGCTGTTATAGCTACAAGAGGTAAAAGAGGCCGTAATAATAACCGCGAATATGAGTTTAAGGATTCGTTTCATAATTGGGTATTTATAATTGTGTTATTCTACAATCTTTTTTAACAGTGATTTCAGGCTTACCTGTTCGCCTATCATTGCGGGCAGGTCAGCGATTGCTACACGTTGTTGCTCCATACTGTCACGGAAACGGACTGTCACGGTATTGTCTTCCAGTGATTGGTGGTCTACCGTGATACAGAAAGGAGTACCGATGGCATCCTGACGGCGATAACGTTTACCGATGGAGTCTTTTTCATCGTATTGGCAACGATAATCGAATTTTAATGTATTGATAATTTCCTGTGCTTTTTCAGGAAGCCCGTCTTTACGTACTAATGGCATTACAGCTACTTTTACAGGTGCCAGCGCGGCCGGAAGTTGCAGAACAACACGCGATTCGCCTCCCTCGAGAGTTTCTTCGCAATAGGCTGCGGACATAATGCTAAGAAACATCCGGTCTACTCCGATAGATGTTTCGATAACGTAAGGAGTATAAGATTCTCCTAATTCCGGATCGAAATATTGTAATTTTTTACCTGAATATTTTTCGTGGCTTCCCAGGTCAAAGTTCGTACGGGAATGTATTCCTTCCACTTCTTTAAAACCGAAAGGCATTTCGAATTCGATATCGGTAGCGGCATTGGCGTAATGTGCCAGTTTGTCATGGTCATGGAAACGATATTTGTGATCTCCGAGTCCCAAGGCCTTATGCCATTTGAGACGCGTTTCTTTCCATTTGGCGAACCACTTGAGTTCTTCGCCCGGACGAACGAAAAATTGCATTTCCATTTGTTCGAATTCCCGCATGCGGAAAATGAACTGGCGCGCCACGATTTCGTTACGGAATGCTTTTCCTATTTGTGCGATTCCAAAAGGGATGCGCATACGTCCGGTCTTTTGCACATTCAAATAGTTCACAAAAATACCTTGGGCTGTTTCGGGTCTCAGGTATATTTTCATGGAGCCATCGGCTGTAGAACCCATTTCGGTCGAGAACATCAGGTTGAATTGACGCACTTCGGTCCAGTTTTTCGTACCACTGATAGGGCATACTATTTCGTAATCCAGAATGATTTGCCGTAATTCTTCGAGGTTATTGTCGTTTAATGCCTTTGCAAAACGGGTATGTAGTTCTTCGCGTTTGGTTTTATGTTCTATGATGCGGGGATTCGTTTCCCTGAATAGGGCTTCATCAAAAGAGTCGCCAAAGCGTTTGGCTGCCTTTTCTACTTCTTTTTCTATTTTTTCATCCATCTTGGCGAGGAGGTCTTCTATAAGGACATCTGCCCGATAGCGTTTTTTCGAATCTTTGTTGTCTATCAACGGATCGTTAAATGCATCTACGTGCCCCGATGCTTTCCAGATCGTAGGGTGCATGAAGATAGCGGAATCGATACCCACGATATTCTCGTGCAGGAGTACCATACTGTCCCACCAGTATTTTTTTATGTTGTTTTTAAGTTCAACTCCCATTTGTCCGTAATCGTATACGGCTCCCAGCCCGTCATATATTTCACTGGAGGGGAATACAAAGCCATATTCTTTGCAATGTGATACTAATTTTTTGAAAACGTCTTCTTGTGCCATAGTGTTTTATGTTGTGATTTTCCGTATGTACCCAAATCTTTACATTTATCGTAAAACAGGCTGTTATACTGATAATCAGGAACGAATTAAAAGTGCAAAGTAAATGATTTTTTTCGATTTAATTTGTATTTTTGCAGTAGCTTATCACTAATGAGACGATAAAAAAGTTAAAAATGTATGTAACAGTTTCCCGGTATAAGCTGCTTTCCCATTTAAAACAAGAGAAAAGAGAATGACAAGCGATAACGAAAAAGAGATTATTCCTGAAAAGAACGATAATAATAACATGGAAAATGAGAAGACTGATATTTCGGGCCATTCATCTTATAGAGTTCCGGCTTCGGACAAGTCCGATACTAAATACCAGCTTTCGGGAATGTTCCAGAACTGGTTCCTCGATTATGCTTCGTATGTAATACTGGAACGTGCGGTTCCGCATATGAGCGACGGCTTGAAGCCTGTGCAGCGGCGTATTCTGCATTCGATGAAATTATTGGACGACGGCCGTTTCAATAAAGTTGCCAATATAGTAGGACATACGATGCAGTTTCATCCGCACGGAGATGCTTCCATCGGGGATGCTCTTGTACAGTTGGGACAGAAAGACCTGCTTATCGATTGCCAGGGGAACTGGGGTAATATACTGACAGGCGATAGTGCAGCGGCTCCCCGTTATATAGAAGCCCGTCTCTCGAAATTTGCGCTCGATGTGGTTTTTAATCCGAAGATTACGGAATGGAAGCTATCCTATGATGGCCGAAAAAAAGAGCCTGTGACCTTGCCTGTTAAATTCCCGCTACTGCTTGCACAGGGGGTTGAGGGTATTGCGGTAGGCTTGTCTTCCAAGATACTGCCTCATAATTTTAATGAAATTCTGGATGCGGCCGTTGCTTATCTGAAAGGAGAGGAGTTCGAGTTATTTCCCGATTTCCAGACAGGCGGCTCTATCGATGTGACCCGTTATAATGATGGAGAACGAGGAGGATCTGTAAAAATCCGGGCCAAAATAGAAAAACGAGATAACCGTACTCTGGCTATTACCGAGATTCCTTATGGAAAGACTACATCTACGGTCATAGACTCTATTTTGAAGGCTTTAGATAAAGGAAAGATCAAGATACGTAAGGTGGATGACAATACGGCCCAGCATGCCGAGATACTGGTTCATCTTATACCGGGAACGTCCAGCGATAAAGCGATCGACGCCTTGTATGCATTCTCCGATTGTGAGGTGAGCGTATCTCCTAATTGTTGCGTAATCAATGAGGATAAACCTCATTTCCTGACTGTTGGCGAATTGCTGCGTATGAGTGTAGACCATACGAAAGAGTTGTTGAGGCAGGAGTTGGAACTGCAGCGTGGAGAGACGCTGGAAAATCTTCATTTTGCTTCTTTGGAAAAGATATTCATAGAGGAGCGTATCTATAAGGATAAAGAGTTTGAGGAAAGCGAGACGATGGAAGAAGCGATAGTTCATATCCATAAAAGGCTTGTTCCGTTCGGGGCTCTTTTTGTGCGCGAAGTGACGGATGAGGATATATTGAAGCTGATGGAGATAAAGATGGCCCGTATTCTTCGTTTCAATTCCGATAAGGCGGAAGAGGCAATTGCTGCTTTGAAAGAACACGTATGTGAACTGGAAAATCATCTGGCCCATATCACGGATTATACCATTCACTGGTATACTTACCTGAAAAATAAATACGGAAAAGATTTTCCCCGCCGTACCGAGATCCGTAGTTTTGATACGATAGAAGCAGCCAAAGTAGTGGAAGCGAATGAAAAATTGTATATTAACAGGGAGGAAGGATTTATCGGCACATCGTTGAAGAAGGACGAATATATTTGTAATTGTTCCGATATAGACGATATCATTATTTTTTATAAAGACGGAAAATACAAAATAGTGAAAGTCTCCGACAAAATGTTTGTAGGGAAAAATATCTTGTATATCAATGTCTTTAAGAAAAACGATAACCGTACTATATATAATGTGATATACAGGGACGGCCGAAACGGATTACATTACATAAAACGTTTTGCGGTAACCGGTGTTACCCGGGATAAAGAATATGATCTTACTCAGGGGAAAGATGGTTCACGTATCGTATGGTTCTCGGCTAATCCGAACGGTGAGGCTGAAATACTGAAGATCACTTTTAAACCTAAACCCCGTATGAAATCTTTGTATATCGAAAAAGATTTCAGCGAGATCGCGATCAAGGGAAGGCAGTCCATGGGAAATATCGTAACGAAGAACGAGATACATAAAATATCGCTGAAGGAGAAAGGAGGTTCTACTTTGGGAGGACGGCAAGTATGGTTCGACTGGGATGTGCTGCGCCTTAATTATGACGGCAGGGGAGAATTTCTCGGAGAATTCCATGGGAATGACCAGATACTTGTCGTGTTGCAGAACGGAGATTATTATACATCTTCTTTTGACGCCGGAAACCATTACGAAACGAACATTCTTTTTATTGAAAAGTATGATGCGAATAAAGTGTGGACAGCAGTTCTGAATGATGCCGATCAAGGTTATCCGTATCTGAAACGTTTCCAGTTCGAACAGGGAAATAAAAAACAAAATTTTTTGGGAGAGAATCCCGAATCCGCACTTATTCTGCTGAGCGATGAGGCTTTTCCCCGTTTTGAGGTGATATTCGGGGGGCATGATGCATTCAGGGAACCCCTGATTATCGAGGCTTCCGATTTTATTGCCGTGAAAGGTTTTAAGGCAAAAGGGAAACGTATATCGACTTATAATATAGAGACTGTCAATGAACTGGAACCGACCCGGCATGCCCCCGAGAAACCAGAGAATACCGAGGATTCCGGTAACGGTGAAGTTTCGGATACAGGAAGCGTCGAGCCCGGGGATTCTGATCTTCTGGATGAAATAAACGGACAGATGAAACTTTTTGATTAATTATGGCTATTTGGGATTCATTGTCTTTTTGGCTGGAACAGAAGCCTTACATTTGCAAGTGAATGAGAAAGTTATGGAATATAATAGGGCTATTGGCTCTTTTCCCTTTTGTTCTTACTGCACAAGAGGTTGAAGTAAAACCTTTACGTCCCATTACTTCGGCAACGCAATTGGAGATCGGCGGGAATAATGCGCTCGATACTTATTTATCTCCCATGCGGTACAGCGGGTGGAACTTCGGTTTGAGTCACGAACGTATGCAGGTGACCCGTTTTGCTCCTCGTACATGGGTGTCACAGCAACGCATTTCGGCCAATTTTTCCCCTATGGAAAACGGACCTAAGAACGGAAAAATGTATAATGGTTTCATCGATTATTCTTATGGATTTATGCGTTATTGGGATCTATGGAACGGGTTTCGGTTAATGATAGGTCCCGAAGCAGGTGCGTCCGCCGGTTTTTTATACAATATCCGCAATTCCAATAATCCGGCAACGGCTAAAGTCAAGGCATCAGTGGGTTTTTCAGGAATGGCTGTATATAATTTTAAGATAGGCCGCCTTCCTTTGACATTACGTTATCAGGCTTCATTACCTGTGTTCGGAGTATTTTTTTCTCCGCATTACGGCCAGTCTTATTATGAAATATTCGGTCTGGGAAACAGTGACGGTGTGGTGAGATTCGGCTCCTGGCATAACAGGTTTGACATGATGAATGTGGTAACGGCTGATATTCATTTCGGCAGCTGGGCCTTGCGTCTGGGATACCGCAATACTATACGTACATCTTATGTAGATCACATTAATACCCAGATATTTACGAATAGCCTGGTATTAGGAGTAACAGGTGAATTCCTGCGCTTTAACCGCCGTGATTCCGACAGAAGCAAACGTCCTGTCCTATCAGCTTTTTATTAATGAATCGAAATGAAACGAGAGTTACACAAGTTAAAAATAATAATTGCCGGATTTGTCCTGGTATTTTTATATTCCTGCCATTCGGTAGACGAATATGCCAATGATCCGTACGGGAATTTTGATGCATTGTGGAGCATCCTGGACGAACGGTACTGTTTTTTTGAATATAAAGATATTGACTGGAATCAGATACGTGAGAAATACCGTTCCAGAATAACAGAGCAAATGACCGATGAAGAGCTGTTTGGAGTAATGGACGAGATGCTCAAGGAACTGAAGGACGGACATGTAAATCTTTCTACACCGTTCAATATTTCCCGTTATTGGAAATGGTTTGAGGATTATCCCAAGAATTTTGACGAAAGGCTTATCGATGAATATTATCTGGCTTTCGATTATAAGATTGCGGGAGGAATAAAATATAAGATACTTACCGATAATATAGGTTATATGTATTACGGCAGTTTTTCAAGTACGGTGGGAGAGTCTAATCTGGATTATATCCTTTCACACTTATCGATTTGTGACGGGATCGTTATCGATGTAAGAGGGAATGGAGGCGGTTCTTTGACAAATGTAAATACGATAGCTTCCCGTTTTATCAATGAAAAACGTCTGATAGGCTATATAAGCCATAAGTCAGGACCGGGGCATAAAGACCTTTCAGAACCTTATCCTTATTATCTGGAGCCTTCTTCCAGAATACGTTACCAAAAACCTGTTGTCGTACTGACGAACCGGGAGACATTTAGCGCAGCTAATAATTTCGTATCGGTAATGAAGGGTTTTCCTACCGTAACGATAGTAGGTGATGTGACCGGAGGAGGCAGCGGATTGCCTTTCTCTTCGGAATTGCCTAACGGGTGGACAATACGTTTTTCTGCTTCTCCCATTTACGATGCGGAAAAGCAGCATACCGAGTTCGGTGTATCGCCTACCGAAGGATATAAGGTAGATATGGATATGCAAATGGCTTTGGAAGGTAAGGATACTATGCTCAATACGGCACTGAGTCTTCTTCGTTTGGGCATGGGAAGATAAGAATTTATTATTTTCTTTAAAATTCCTCTTTAAAGAGTTTGTCTATTCCCGAATTTATTATAACTTTGCACCACTCAAATGAGCGGATGTGGCGTAATTGGTAGCCGCGCTAGACTTAGGATCTAGTGTCTTGCGACGTATGGGTTCGAGTCCCTTCATCCGCACAAAGCCGGTAAGATTTTCTTGCCGGCTTTTTTCTTGTACGCCAATCGTTTTATACATTTAGTAGCTGCTACCCGTTCTGTTCATTTCTGTGAAAACTCTTTTGTTTATATACTTTCCGCATATTTTATTTCGTTATTTCATAGTAAGAATAAAAAATTAGTATAATGAAATACACACATATCGTTTTTGATATTGACGGTACATTACTCGATACAGAATGTGCCGTATTGAATTCTCTTCGTGATACGGTTTATGAGATATTGGGAAAAAAAACGGAGCTTAATGATCTGAATTTTGCATTGGGAATTCCGGGCGAAGTTACTTTGGAGAAACTGGGAGTACAGGATCTACAGGAGGGAAACAAGGTATGGAATGCGTATATGAAAAATTATGATCATACTATATCCGTCTTTGAAGGGATAGTCCCGCTTCTGGAAGAACTGAAGAGCAGAGGTTACCTCCTGGGAATCGTTACGTCTAAAAGTAAGAATGAATATAAAAATGATTTTGTACCATTTTCATTGGATAAATATTTCGATACTGTGATATGTGCAGAAGACAGCTGTTTGCCCAAACCTTCTCCGGAGCCGTTGTTTAAGTATTTGGGAATAACAGGGGCCGGGAAAAAAGAAGTACTTTATGTGGGCGATAGTATGTACGATATGTTGTGTGCGAGGGATGCCGGAATCGATTTCGGACTGGCAATGTGGGGATGCCGATCGGTGAAACATATTTATGCTGCATATTATTTGAATGTTCCTGAAGATCTTATTTATTCTTTGGATAAGCTTACAGATGTGTTTTCAGGACAGGAATGGTTAAAATGGGCCATGGAGCTGCAGTTTATCTCCCAGGCCGGGTTAACCTATTCGGAGGATGTTTTCGATAGGGAACGGTTTGCCCGTCTGCGTGAGATCTCCGCCGAGATTATGAATATGAAAACAGGTATATCTATAGAAAAAGTCAGAGAGGTATTTTGCAATGAGACCGGTTTTCAAACTCCGAAACTGGATACGCGGGCGGCGATTTTCAAAGATGATAAAATTTTACTGGTAAAGGAGAAGAACGGTACGTGGTCATTACCGGGGGGATGGGTGGATGTCAATGAGTCCGTAAAATCGAATACCGTAAAAGAAGTGAAAGAAGAAGCCGGATTGGATGTTGTTCCTGTCAAGTTGATTGCGTTACAAGACAGGAATATGCACAACCTGCCTGTGTATGCTTATGGCGTATGCAAAGCTTTTGTTTTGTGTGAAATTGTAGGCGGAGGATTCTGTGAAAATTGTGAAACTTCGGCCAGCGCTTTTTTTTCTCCGGATGAACTGCCTCCTCTTGCACTGGAAAAGAATAACGAGGAACAGATAAGGTTATGTTTCAGCGCATATTATAAGGCTTCTCATTGGGATACTGTTTTCGATTAACAATAATAGTCCTTTCTATCCGGTGTAAATATTTATCTTTGCGGTATGGAAAGATTCAAATACGTGCAACCATCTCCTTTTCTGAGTTCTTATGTGAAACGTTATTGGATACTGGAAACTGATGAGGTATATACTATGCCGCAAAGAATCGTTCCGAGCGGGAGTGTCCAACTTTCTTTTTACCAGGGAGATCCGGTCAGGCTATCGGCAAACGGATTATGTTCCTGCGGTGGAGTGATCGGCGGGCAGATGGTCGGTTACTGGGATATTTCATTAACCGGATATTTGAAAATATTTACGGTTGTATTTCAGCCTTTTGGTGCACGTGCTTTTTTTCGAATACCTATGAGCGAGATTACAGATCAGGTTGTTGCTTTGCGGGATTTAAACGATAAAAGTCTATGTGAATTAGAAGACCGGATTATGAATACCAGATATGAAGAAGAGTGTATCGGATTTATCGAGCAATTTCTGATAAGCCGGCTGAAACCTTTTAAAGATTATAATTATAATCGTTTATATTCTGCAATAGAATTGATTAATCGGGAATCTGTCGGACAATTGTCTCTTACGAAAATCTCGGGTTCGGTTTGTTTAGGACATAAACAGTTTCGGCGGATATTCTCGGAGTATGTAGGTACGAATCCTAAAAGTTTCCAAAGAATCGTACGTTTCCAAAGGGCATTATTTATATTACAAAATTTTCCGGAAATATCGTTTACCCGGTTGGCGTATGAATGCGGATATTATGATCAGTCTCATTTAATTAATGAATTCAAGGTGTTTTCCGGCTATACGCCTACGGAATTTATGTCTTTCGGATTACCGGAGTCCGATTATTTTTCATAGATTGCGGATATGTCCTTTTTTTCCAATTTTCCTGTTATGGCATATTTTACCTTTGTAACACCTATAGGTTCATGTCTAATTTAAAAAAACTGGAAAATGAGTAAAATGATTTCTTTTTTCGAGATTCCGTCAGTGGATTTTTGTCGTGCGGTAAAATTTTATGAGACTATTCTGAAAACCGATCTGGTAGTTTGTGAATGTGGCGAAGACGAAAAAATGGCTGTGTTTCTGGATGAAAACGGCCGGGCTTGCGGAGACGTATTTTATAATGCGGATTTTCTGCCTTCTCAACAGGGCGTCATTATTAGCCTGAGAACGGAGAATATGGAAGGAACATTGCATGCTATCGTTGAAAACGGAGGAAAGATTATCCGGCCTAAAACCAAGATTGAAGCAGAGGGTATGGGATATTTCGCCTTATTTATAGATTGTGAAGGAAACAAATTGGGTTTGTATTCTGACAGATAACCTTTGCACGAATCCGGCTGTTTTATGGCTTTTATTATAAATATTTTGTTTGTTATTCGTAAGATGAAAAAGTAAATATTCAAATAGAAAAGCCGGTATAATTATAAAAAACAAGAAAGCGGAAGATGTGGAAATCTTCCGCTTTCTTGTTTTCTTTGTGATATTAATATAATTTCTAATATTTGATTTTATCAGAAATATTATTTTGGATTTGTGCAACAAGACGGTTATTCGTTTCCTGTGCAGTGGATAGTTGCAACCGAATGTATTCCATCTGATTGATTAATAAATCACTCTTTTCATTCAGGCGCGTAACCTCCATGGATAATTTATTGACAATAGCCACTAAGCTTATCAGATCTGCAGGTGCCTCTTCCTCCACTTTAATCATCTCTCCTTTTCCGGTCATTAACCATTCGGCACTTAATTCGGGATAGGTATAAAGTATTTTGGAAATACTTTCGTACGATAAACCTTTTCCTCCTCTTCTTTGCTTTCCGAGCGTGCCGACAGCAATCTTAGCCTGAACGGTAATTTTATTATCGTTCAAACCTTTGAATCTCATAAATTTGTCTAATCTGCTGAAAAAATTATCCATCTTGTTAAAAATAATCTATTTTTTTATTGTATTATAGACTAATATCAATACATTTGCATCGAAAAAATAAATACTCGTATTTGTTTCACTGTGAAATTATAAAAACTATTTGAACAGTGCAACAAAAAACGAAAAAAAATCAAATGGCACTAAAAGATTATATAATACAATTGTCAAAAGAAGAGTATAAAGCATTGTTTAATCTGTTACAAGAAGAAACAATGTCAAGCAGAATCTCTGTTTATCGTTGGTTTTCAGGAAAATGCGTTCCTTCTCCAATAAAACAAAAAATTATTTCGAAGATAATAGGTATTCCTGCCGACGAATTGTTTCCTGACCGGTAAAATAAATTTTATTACTAGTACGGTGGATATTTATTCAATATGAAATAGAAAAATTAAGATAAAATAGTGTAGAAATTATTCGCATAGTTTGTAAATTAAAAAACGACTGGGGTACTGATAAGATGTGTGTATAAATAAAAAAGATGTGATGAACATATATTATTACTATCAGATGAAATACCCGGATAAATATTCCCCGAATAAACTATTGAAAGGATAGACGGAATCGTTTATTTCTTGTTTACAGAAAATATTATTGTTTATCTTTTGTTCTGACCGATTCTTTTTGGAAATACCGGGACACATTTATATTACACCAGTAATTTTTATTTGTAGTTATATCCAAATGATATAACATTTCGGGCTTTACTGTAAGTTCCTCTACTACGATATTTTTTTCGTCACTCAGGTAAAATTTTTCCCGGGCTTTCATTTCTTTTGCGTATTGTGCTGCTTCTCCGCTTTTTAATTCCGAAATAGCCATTCGGAATGTCGAATCTGAAAACATAAGCGGGCCGGACAAAACAAAAAAGATGAGTAGGCATTTACAAACGGGATATTTTTGCAAATGGGTATTGACGCGGGTAATGTATTTACGGATAAGGGAAAAATTATATATTCCCGCTTCTCTTTTTCGAATAATATGACCGATGTAATAAAACAGGTTGAAAAGCAGGAACCAGTAGAATATATATTTCCCCACTGTAAGCATACGAAAGGGGCCTTTATATCCTACTGCGTAATAAGTGGGTACATAAAATGAGCAATATACACCGAAAGATATGATCGAGATTAATAAAGGGTACTTGAATTTGAACGGACTGTTTTTGGCAATTTTATATAATATGGGGCTTAAGAATATAAATATCAAAATGACGGCCGGATTTTGCCAACGAATCAGGTCTTTTCCGCATGAGCCGACCGTTTTCAATATACTCAGGATGATGGAAGGTGTATGTGTCTGCATATCTTGCCTTACAGAGTTTCCGGGAGCGAGGGCACTAATAAAAAGTCCGGCAAGTATGCAGATAACCGAAACGTAAATGGGTACAGGTATTTTTTTGCCGGATAAACGGAAACATAAAGCGCTTACTGTAATTAATACAGGAGTGAATAGTGCCGTTGCAAAGTTGCCGCCTCCGATAAAAAAAGATAAAAGAATGATAAAAAACAAGAGTATGAATTTTGATCTGTTTGATTTTGCTAAAGGGTATTTAAGAAGACAGCCTATCAGGAATAAAGACAAAGAGAAGATAAAGCTGTAATAGACTGTTCCGTTGTACCAGAAAAATGCTTGGGCTTTGTGGTGGGCCAAAGCAATGGAAATAAGCAACAAAGAAAAAGTGAGCGTAAGCCAGTGATATGTACTGGCTTTAAAATAATCTTTCAGTATTATTTTTAATAAAAAAAGATAGCTGGCGGTGAGACTGGAAATTATAATAAAAGGAACCAGAAAGTACCATTGGCTGCCGAAAATACCGGGTTGTAATGTCATCAGGAATATTCCGCTGAATGTGCCTTGCCAGGTATAATAAAGTTCTTTTATGGTTTGCATGGCAGCCTGTAAAACAGCTGTTATGCTATGATGTTCATTCCATGCCTGATAAGTATATGCTCCGTAATAGTAATCATCGGCAGACGGGTAGTTGTATCGTGCCAGTATGAAAACAGGAATGAGGGATATAAGGTAGATAATTATTGTTATGGCAGTTGTAACTTTATCGTAAGACCGTTTTTTCATTTTATGACAACTTTTGTGTTTGGATTAATTCTTGTTTTCAAAAACTTATATTCGATTGTAAAGCAAAATTAATAAAAACAAAGACCACTCAATAAATTTATAGTCGATATATTTATTGTATAACTTTATTGTAAAGGCTCTTTCGGTTATACGAAAAGATAAAATGGCACAAGTATATTATTTTTTATAAAGTGTCCATATTGTTAAATTTTGGATTACGATGGTGGGATATATTTAATTAAAAAAATATTTTAATAATACTGTAAATGTGAAATATTTATGTATTTTTGTAGCAATGACAAATTTGTATAAATAAGAAACACACATTTTTTTATTATAGTTTGCTGACTATCTGGATATGTATTCATCTGTTATCTTGCTCTACAGATGATGAAAATGATTTTTCTTTTGGAGATGCGGTGGTGAATAATAGTTCCGAACGAGAATTTAATCAACTTACATTTATATTAGATATTAAAAATATTTCGGATGAATTTATCTGTATGGAACGAATTGACAGTGTCCGTTTACAGGTTAATGGGAACCCTTGGGGCGTTTTTTCTTCTGAACCAATTGAAAATGAAGGAAGGATAGATTTTGAAAAAGATAATATTTCTTGGTCAGTTTCTCCTGTAAATTATTTGGTGATCGCTCCATATATGAAGAAAAAGACACATATAGAAACTGCCGGAGATGCAATTGAGTATTTAAACGGTGTATTAGAATTACAACCTGGCGATTATATATGTGAAATAACAGAAATAAAATTGAAAGATAAATTAGGAGATTGGATAAAGATAAGGCCTTTTGTTTTCCAGAATTTTACAGTAAGAGAAAATACGGTAAGTTCTTATTTAGGCGATATTTCTGTCCGATGGAAGTAATATGTAAATTTGTTTAGAAATAAAAAATGCTGAGTATATATGAAAAAAATAATATATATCTTATTTTGTCTGTTTGTTCTGTGTGGTTGTAGGGAAAAGGCCAAAATTGTGATAATAAATGAATTGCCAAATGCCATTATGAAGGATGTGAAATGGGGTAGTTTTTCTTTATCGGGCAGTTTATACCCCGGAGTATCTTCTGCAATATATACTTTGGAAGAATCTGACGGAGTTTCATTTCCTAAAGAATCAATAGTGAGCTTTTATTTGGAATTGAATAATAAAAGTGTGTATTTGGAAACACGGCAAACATACCGTCTGGATAAAGACGAGTTTCTTAGAATTGTTATTGACGAATCTACTCCAGTATATAATCCCTTAGGAGTGAAACCGCGCCAATAGCGGTAGCGTATATTATGATTTTAATTGCCGGAACCTAACGAAGCGTTTGGTGCAATATAGAACTGACAGCAAAGACTTCCCCTCCGATGCATGGCTGATGATATCCGGATATATGTAAAATAAGTTATAGGAGACGGCACGTTCGTAGAGGAATGCTGCAATATGACTCCGGTATTATTCCAACTACATAAACGCCCTGTTGATAAAAGCCGAACTACAGACAAAGCATTTAAGCGAATAGTAGATAAAACAAGCAGGGAAGCCAAAGAGTTAAAATCGAAGCTGAACGCTGCTTACGTAACTATCCATCGTCTGGGGTTCCGTAAAATTTCCGGAGAGACGTATCTTAGATGGATTAATTCGATGAAGATAAGCGGCAGCATGCCGTTCGGTCGGGATTAGATATACAAATATGAAAAGAGTATTATTTTTATTGCTCTCATTTTTCTGTATATGAATTGATGTTTTTACGTTTAATTCTACTATAAAAGTAAGAAAATACCTGTTTTTATTGTTTTACTCGAAAAATCTTCGGGGGTAAAAAAATTTAATGTGTTGATTTCCTGATTGAATTATATATAAAAAAAAATTGATTGTCATCCCGACAACCAATCTTCGTTAACCTTAAATCTAATACCATGAAAAACACAGTGCAAATATAATCATTTTTTATGTTGTACAACATGTTTCTTTGTAAAAAAGATATTTATTAACTTTTTTTACATGTTTGGTTTTTTAATCGCTTTTCTGTTCTGGGAGTAAATAGGGATAATAAAAAGTTATTCATCTTATTACGTTACTCTTTCTATGATTCCGATGTGGAAAAATAATATTACTTTCGTTTCATAAATTATTCATATATACTACTCTTGATATGATGGGCCAATTTGTCCGGATATTTTTTATTGTGCATTTTCCCTTTCTTGTTTGCTAACCGCCTGTGCTGAGGTAATGTATTCTTCTCCCGATTCTGCTTCTCAGGCTCTGGCTAAAAGAGGGTGGAATATCGCTCCTTTCCCTGTGGCTATGGTACTTACGGAGAACTTTATGGTTTTGGGGACGGTGTGTTATATCCGGGTTGTAGGAATGAATTTTGTCTTGAGGTATCCCGATACACGGAAGGACCGGTTGTGCCGGAGCTCAGTTTACTCCGTTTGGGAATCCCTTTTATTTCTTGTCTAATATAAATGCGATATACCTCAGACAAACTTAATCTGAAGGGTTGGGAGGAATTGCCAATTTACGGGGATTTTACGAAATAGGGTGGTTGGTAAAGGAATGGGTTGGGTAAATGCCGAGATACGATTGCGGAGCGGCACTTTTCGTTGTTTGTGCAGAATATGATAAATAGAAATACACTTTGGCTTTTATTTCAAAAATAATACGTATGTTTGACTGGTTATATGTAACCTTAAATTGATTTTATAGTTATGGAAAAACTGAAATACTATATATTATCTTTTCTTGTATCGACAATTGTTGTTTTTCCCCTTGAAGCACAAATAAAACATGCTGAAAGAGAAGTCCCCGATAAGGTAGCCGAAGCAACTCCTGATACCCTGTCACAGCTTTTGCAGCAGATGCGTAAAGAGCTTGATGAAATGCGTTCCAATGAAAGTAATTTGTTAATGGAAGTGGAGCGCTGGAAATTACAGGCTTTTTCTTCAGATTCTCTCCGGCTTGCAAAACAAAGGTCACGGATAGATTCTATCCGCAATAGAACAAAAGGAGTCGCTGTTGTTGTGGAAGGGGATTCTTTGTTTTTCCTGTATGTTAAAAGAGGAGGGCTTTCTCCGGCATTACGTGCCGAACAAGTGTCCGAAAAAATAAGTAAATTGGGACGAGTATATAATCTTCAGCCTGATTCGGTATATATAGAATCCACAGATATAGTCACAGAAATTATGTATGAAGATAAAGTCCTCGTTTCTTTTACCGATCAGGACGGATTGTGGGAGAATCTCAGCAGGGATGACTTGGCCAGGAAATACCGTACGGTAATAGTACAAAAGCTGGATGAGATGAAAGCGGAACATAGTTTGTGGTCTCTGGGAAAGCAAATTCTTAGTTTTCTGGCTGTTGTAGTGATACAGATATTGCTGATAAAACTGATAAATTGGTTATATCGTAAATTAAAACGCCGGATAACGAGATTGAAACATAGCCGTTTGAAACCTGTCGTTTTTCATGATTACGAATTATTTAATATAAAAAGCCAGGTTCGTATGCTCGTTATTCTGGCAAATCTGGGGCGCTATCTTTTATTCTTGTTGCAACTTGTGATTACGATTCCTATTTTATTTTATATTTTTCCTCAGACCGAAGATCTTGCCTGGAAAATATTCTCATATATATGGACGCCGGTCAGGTCTATTTTGAAAAGTATCGTTGAATATATACCCAACCTTTTTACCATATTCGTCATTTACTTTGTCATAAAATATGTCGTAAAAGGACTGAGATATTTTGCGGATGAGATTGAAAATGAAAAGTTAAAAATCGGCGGTTTTTATGCCGACTGGGCTCAACCCACTTTCCATATTGTCCGTTTTCTTTTATATGCGTTTATGGTCGCTTTGATATACCCATATTTGCCTAATTCGGATTCGGGGGTATTTCAGGGAATATCGGTATTCGTCGGCCTTATTGTTTCATTAGGTTCCAGCACTGTTATAGCCAATATTATAGCAGGACTCGTTATTACTTATATGAGACCGTTCAAGATCGGAGACCAGATAAAGCTGAACGATACATTAGGTAATGTAATAGAGAAAACCCCGTTTGTAACCCGTTTGAAGACTCCGAAGAATGAAGTTGTGACAATCCCCAATTCATTTATAATGTCATCTCATACGACTAATTATAGTGCGTCCGCCAGAAATTACGGGCTGATTATACATGCCGAAATATCTATCGGTTACGATGTTCCTTGGAGAAAAGTTCATCAGCTATTGATCGATTCCGCCCGTTCCACTCCGGGGGTGTTGGCCGCACCCGAGCCTTTTGTTTTGGAAACGGCATTGAACGACTGGTATCCGGTATATCAGATTAACGCTTATATAAATGATGCAGATCGTTTGGCTGCTATTTATTCAGATTTATATCAACAAATACAAGATCATTTTAATGCCGCAGATATAGAAATTATGTCTCCTCATTATATCGCCCAAAGAGATGGTAATGAATCCACTATTCCTAAAGAGGAATAAAAGAGATATGTTGTTTTGGTAATGAAACTAAAAATGAGGTAATTCCTTATCGTGAAATGTGTTATTTTATCTATCTTTGCAACCGGTTATGGGACGGATATTATCTATTGATTACGGACGAAAGAGAACAGGTTTGGCGGTCACCGACCTGTTACAGATTATAGCGAACGGATTGACGACTGTTCCTACGGCCGGATTAATGGATTTTCTGGATAATTATTTACAGAAAGAACCAGTGGATTGTGTTGTGGTGGGATTACCCCGCCGGATGAACCATGAACTGTCGGAGAGTATGAAATATATTACACCGTTTGTTTCCAGGTTCAAGAAAAAATATCCCCACATACCGGTAGAATTTTACGATGAGCGATTTACTTCTGCACTGGCCCATCAGGCTATGCGTGACGGAGGGCTGGGAAAAGCGGCCCGCCGCAATAAGGAGCTGGTGGATGAAATAAGTGCTACGATTATTTTGCAGAGTTTTATGGAAAGTAAAAAATAAAGTAAATATAAAAAATGATATTACCAGTTTATTTATACGGGCAACCGGTGATCAGAAAGGTCGCACAAAATATCGATACGGCTTATCCCGACTTGAAGGCTCTTATAGCTAATATGTATGAAACAATGTATGCTTCGGACGGTATAGGCTTGGCTGCTCCTCAGATAGGTCTATCCATACGTGTTATTGTTATAGACGCTGATCCTATGAAAGAATATTTTCCGGATGTGGCCGGAAAGAAACTTACGCTGATCAACCCACATGTTGAAGTATTGGAAGATGGTGAAAAAGTTTCGAGGGAAGAGGGTTGCCTGAGTTTGCCGGGAATACATGAATCCGTTCCACGGATTGAGAAAATAAAACTTACATATTGTGATGAAAATTTTCAGGAGCATTGTGAAGAAATCGAAGGTTACCTGGCCCGTGTCGTTCAGCATGAATATGATCATCTCGAAGGACGGGTGTTTATAGACCATATTTCTCCTATACGTAAACAATTGATCAAGGGAAAACTGAATAATATCATGAAAGGTAATGTCCGTTGCGACTATCGTATAAAGGCGGTTAAATAACCCTGTCATGATGAGAATGATGTTGCGCGGAGGCCGGGAGCCTCTGCGTTTTTTTATTACTGATATTGTGTTATCTTTGTCTTGTTAATGTAAATCATAATAAAATATTATATAATGGCAGACGATAAAAAAGTTATTTTTTCCATGGTCGGGGTGAGTAAAGTATTCCCTCCTCATAAACAAGTATTGAAAGATATTTATCTGTCGTTTTTTTACGGAGCCAAGATCGGTATTATCGGTTTGAACGGTTCGGGTAAATCGACTTTGCTGAAGATAATAGCAGGCATAGAGAAATCTTATCAGGGAGAAGTCGTATTTTCTCCCGGATATTCGGTCGGATACTTGGAGCAAGAACCCAAATTAGATCCGGAAAAGACAGTGAAAGAGATTGTGCAGGAAGGAGTTCAGCCGGTTATGGATCTGCTGGCCGAGTATGAAGAAGTCAATCTTAAATTCGGAGATCCCGAGGTGTTGGAGGATCCGGACAAAATGGATGCGCTGATCGCCCGTCAGGCAGAGCTTCAGGATAAAATTGATGCCACCGATGCCTGGAATCTGGACAATAAACTGGAACGGGCTATGGATGCATTGCGTTGTCCGCCCGAGGAACAACAGGTGAAATTCCTTTCAGGAGGTGAACGCAGGCGGGTAGCTTTGTGCCGTCTTTTGTTGCAGCAGCCCGATATTCTTTTACTGGATGAACCGACCAATCACCTGGATGCCGAGTCCATAGACTGGCTGGAACAACATCTGCAACAATATGCAGGAACTGTTATCGCTATAACACACGACCGTTACTTTCTGGATCATGTTGCCGGATGGATATTGGAACTGGACCGGGGGGAAGGAATTCCCTGGAAGGGAAATTATACTTCCTGGCTGGAACAAAAGACCAAGCGTCTGGAACAGGAAGAGAAACAGGCAAGTAAACGCAGGAAAACGCTTGAACGGGAACTGGATTGGGTGCGAATGGCTCCTAAAGCCCGTCAGGCGAAAGGAAAAGCCCGCCTTAGCTCCTACGACAGGCTGTTAAATGAGGATCAGAAAGAACGGGAAGAAAAACTCGAAATCTTTATTCCTAACGGTCCCAGACTGGGCAATAAGGTAATTGAAGCAAAAGGAGTCGCAAAAGCTTATGGAGATAAGTTGCTTTTCGATGATCTTAATTTTATGTTGCCCCCGAATGGTATTGTAGGTGTTATAGGGCCTAACGGTGCAGGAAAAACAACTTTATTCCGTCTTATTATGGGACAGGAGAAATGTGACAATGGTGAATTTGAAGTAGGAGAAACGGTTAAAGTTGCATATGTCGATCAGACCCATAAAGATATCGATCCGGAAAAAACGGTGTATCAGGTTATATCCGGCGGACAGGAGACTTTCCGCATGGGTGGACGTGAGATGAACGCCCGGGCTTATCTTTCCCGGTTTAATTTCACCGGAGCCGATCAGGAGAAACTGATAGGTGTACTTTCCGGTGGAGAACGCAACCGCCTGCATTTAGCGATGGCGTTGAAAGAAGAAGGGAATGTCTTGTTATTGGACGAACCGACTAATGATATTGATGTAAATACGCTGCGTGCGTTGGAAGAAGGTTTGGAAAATTTTGCAGGATGTGCTGTCGTAGTTTCTCACGACCGTTGGTTTCTCGATCGCATTTGTACGCATATTCTTGCATTTGAAGGAGATTCTCAGGTTTTCTATTTTGAAGGTTCTTATTCCGATTATGAAGAAAATAAGAAAAAACGAATGGGAGATGTGGAACCTCATCGTGTCCGTTACAGAAAGTTGATGGAATAATGGCTTGGACTGATAATGTATAAGATTCCGCTACTTTTTTTAAGTAGTGGAATTTTTTTTCTCTTTTGTTGCAACCAAACATGCAGACGTTTACGTCTAATAGATAAAAGAATATATAATATATAATTATTGAACTCTTAAAAAGATGTGCGATGAGAAAATTGATTTGTATTTTTGTCTTGTGTATGGCCGGTTTGTCGTTGTGGGCCGGTAATAATGATAGTATCCAGGCTAAAATTGACAACCGGGCAGCTTCAGAGATGGCGTATTATGATTCTTCGTTTTCGACTATCGTAGCACAGGAATCTTTTGTAAAAACATTCTTGAAAAATCTGGTACCAATAGTAGCCATATCGTTTCCTTTTTTATTTGCTGTATTGACGGTTTTTTTTGTATTATGGTATAAGTATAAAGATAATAAAAGACGTTATGTGGTCTTGGAAAAAGCATTGGAGGCGGGCCGGGATTTACCGGATAATTTTTTCCAGACACAGAGAAAAATGCCTCATAACAGACTAAGCAATTCGGTAATGCTTATGGGTGTGGGATTGGGGGTTGCTATTTTTGGTGCGATCATAGATCAGATAGAGGTTTGTGCGCTTGCGGTTATTCCGTTTATTTTAGGTGTAGGCCAATTTGTTGTTTATATTATAGAAAAAAGAGAGGCAAAACAAAACAGACCTATTGAAGGTGAAAGACAAGGATGAAGATATAGCTTTGATATCAAAGTGCCTCCTGTTTGACGACAGGAGGGCTTATACGCGTTTAATAGATAAGTATCATCCCCGCATAAAACGATTTTTTCTTAACCAAACTTTAGGGAACGCTGCTTTAAGTGATGATCTGGCGCAGGAAACATTTATCAAAGCTTATTTGTATTTGCGTTCTTTCCGGGGAATAGCAGGTTTTTCTACTTGGTTATTTAAGATAGCATGGAATGTTTTTTATGATTTTGTGCGTAGTGAGAAAAATCATGATGACTGTGGTCTTGATATGGTGGATCATTATATGCAGGATCTTCCTGAACCGGTAGGGAAGAAATTGGATATATATAATGCATTACAGTTACTCAGAATAGAAGAACGAACTGTTATAGTGTTGTTTTTTATGGAAGATATGAGTGTTGATAAAATAGCGGGGATCACGAATATGCCCGTCGGTACGGTTAAGTCCCATCTTTCCAGAGGAAAAAAGAAATTGGGGGTTTATTTAAGAAATGAAGGTTATGGATATGATGAATAACAATGAATTGAAATCCTTCTTTGCAAAAGAGGCGCAGCCTTTACAAGGCGATGAATGGTTTTCCCGTAAGGTAATAAATCGTTTACCTGAGAAAAAAAATCGTAAGGCACAAGGTGTAATGCTTGTTACTTTTTTGCTGGCATTTTTAATCGGAGGTGTTTTGTATTTGTCGATTTTCGATTCTTTATTTGAGACGGCAATAACTTTACATACTATTCTGATATATATAACTTTTATTACGGTTACAGGTATAATGTTCTATCAGATGGTGAAATTTGCGGATCAATAGCCCAGGCCCGTATTGTATATTATATTAATAGGATTATTGTACCCTTTGTAAATAAGAGGGTACGATTTTTTTCTGTTGTGGGGGTAGGAATATGGTTATATGATATCGAATCTTTTCAGTGCATGATATATTCCGTCATTATCTGCGTCTTCGGTAATGTAGTCAGCGGCAGCTTTTACTTCGTCAGCGGCATTTCCCATGGCTATTCCGGTTCCTGCATAAGTTAACATGGATATGTCGTTGTGTGCATCTCCGAAAACCATAGTCTCTTCGGGTTTAATATTATAAAAATCAATCATTTTCCCGATTCCTTTCTCTTTACCGCCGTCAATAGGGGTCGCGTCTATGAATAAGGGATGCCATCGGGTCGATTTGCAGTGAGGAAGTGCCGAGAGAGGCAGACTGACTTCTGTTTCCGGAACGAATATCATTAATTGGTAGATATTATTTGTCATGGCTTTGGTGATATCTTTTACAGGAGGCATAGGAAAAGATATGCTCTTTTGTACGGTTTCGATGGCGGGAGTTACCGCGTTGATATAAATATCGTTTTCTTCTGTGAACATGCAGGTATAAAGCGGTATTTCCAGTTGGGAGACAATAGCCCGGATGTCGTCCTTGTGTATAGGATGTGTGTGTATTATTTTATTGTTGTCGTAACAATATTGTCCGTTTAATGTTACATAACCGTCAAATTCGATATCTTCCAGGTTATTTAATTGCAGCTGGTGTCTTCCGGTCGCAATAAATATCTTAATACCTTTTTTCTTGAGCTCTTTTAATGCGTAATGTGTACTTTCGGAGATACGATGTGTGCGTAAACTCACTAAAGTCCCGTCTATATCGAAAAATACGGCACGTATCATCCCAGTATGACAGACAAGTAGAACAAGGCAGCCGGAGATGCAATCAATACACTATCGAACCGGTCGAGGATACCGCCATGCCCCGGTAATAATTTACCTGAGTCTTTTACCGTTAGAGTGCGTTTAATGAGTGACTCGCACAGATCTCCCCAGGTTGAAAATATGGAGATAGTAACAGCCAGCCCCACCCATTGCCAGGTGTTGAGAAAATCGAAATAATGGGCGGCTATAAAGGAACCTGCAATACAGAAAGCAAGTCCTCCGAAGAAACCTTCCCATGACTTTTTAGGCGAAATGCGTTCGAACAGACGGTGTTTTCCGAACGTACAGCCGATAAGAAAAGCTCCGGTATCATTAATCCAGATACAGGCAAAAAAGGCTAATAAAAGTGTGGAGTTATAGATATCCTGTGAAAATGCGATATTTCCTAAAAGTCCCAAAGGGAGAGCTATATAGATATGTCCTAAGAAGCTGTGGGCCCAGCTTTCGATAGGATTTTCATCTTTAATATATAATTGCATGATTAACCGTATGACCAGATAAAACCAGTACGGAGTAAGGGTAAAAGGTGTCAGTATGCTGCCCGATGCGGCTATCTGGAATATTTGGATGAACAGATAAGTCCCGGCTATTATGTCTAACAGGATAATTATTTTTTTCTCTTTATGCATCTTTCCTAAAAGGTGGTAGAATTCGAATAGTGCATACGCAACGATGGCGGAAAAGATCAGGAGAAAGCTGGTTTCTCCGAAAAATATAGCACTTATGATAACGGCCACAAAAAGAGCCCCTGTAATTGAACGCAACAGTAAACTTTTCACAATAAAATAGTTAGATAATAACTCATTCGTATGCTGCAAAGATATAAAATAAATTGTTGATATAGTGATGGAAAATGGTAAATTGCATAAATTGATGGATATGAAGATACGGGATATTCCTGTTATCAGCCTATTATTAAACATATTAAAGCCATTATAACATATTTGACGGTCAGTGCTCTAATATGAAATGATATTACATTAAACCTTGGAATGGTAATAACCGGTATCTTATAAAAATATATAGTCGTAATGATTACCCGTAATTTAATAAAATAAAAGTCGCGAATGCAGTTTTACACACGCGACTTTCTTATATCCTAATAATTATCGTTTAATCTTGTTCGTTTTTTTCTTCCGGTTCGTTTTCACTCGTTGGAGGAACCTCGTTTGCTTTATCTTTTTCTGCAAAACTTTCAGCAATTTTCTCTTCTTCTTTTTCTGCAGCTTCATCGTTCAGTATTTCTTCGGAACGTGACGCCCACGGACGTTTTCCAAATATATGTTCTACGTCTTCGCTGAATATCACTTCGCGGCTTAGTAATACTTCGGTCAATTGTGCATGGCCTTCTTTTTTCTCCAGTAGTATTCTTTTGGCGCGTTCATACTGTTCGGCGATAATTGCGCTGACTTCATTATCGATCAGTTTCGCAGTCTCTTCACTGTACGGTTTGGTAAAACCGTACTCTTGTCCTGTAGAGTCATAGTAAGATAAGTTCGGTAGTTTTTCACTCATCCCGAAATAAACAACCATCGCATAGGCTTGTTTCGTAACCCTTTCGAGGTCGTTTGCGGCTCCAGTCGAAGTACGTCCGAGGAACACTTCTTCCGCAGCTCTTCCTCCCAACGTTGCGCACATTTCGTCCAGCAATTGTTCCCGGGTGGTTATCTGGCGTTCTTCGGGGAGATACCATGCAGCACCTAAAGCTTTGCCACGAGGTACGATCGTAACTTTTACCAATGGATTGGCGTACTGCAAAAACCAACTTAATGAAGCATGTCCGGCTTCATGAATAGCAATAGAACGTTTTTCCTCGAGCGTTGTAATTTTCGAGCGTTTTTCCAAACCTCCTACGATGCG
The DNA here is from genome assembly GCF_025567045.1 of Barnesiella propionica. NCBI lineage: Bacteria > Pseudomonadati > Bacteroidota > Bacteroidia > Bacteroidales > Barnesiellaceae > Barnesiella > Barnesiella propionica. The sequence goes on from NZ_JAOQJK010000013.1 coordinate 29,655, forward strand.
GTCGACGGCATCCATAAAGTCCTGTTTTTGTACGGATGTTTTTCCTTTCCGGGCTGCTATAAGTGCCGCTTCATTACATACATTGGCTATATCTGCTCCCGAAAATCCGGGTGTCTGTCTCGATAACAGATCCACGTCTACCGAATCGTCAATTTTTACATTGCGTAAATGTACGCCGAATATTGCTTTCCGGTCGTTCAGGTCGGGTAGCTCTACATAGATCTGACGGTCGAAACGTCCGGCGCGTAATAACGCTTTATCGAGAATATCGGCACGGTTGGTTGCGGCAAGAATAATAACTCCGCTGTTCGAGCCGAATCCGTCCATTTCGGTTAATAATTGATTCAATGTATTTTCCCTTTCGTCGTTGGAACCCATATTGGGGTTTTTACCTCGGGCACGTCCTACGGCATCGATTTCATCGATAAATACGATACATGGAGCCTTTTCTTTTGCCTGACGGAACAAATCACGTACGCGCGAGGCACCTACGCCGACGAACATTTCTACGAAATCGGAACCCGACAGGGAGAAAAACGGAACGTTAGCTTCTCCTGCTACAGCTTTAGCCAACAATGTTTTTCCTGTTCCCGGAGGGCCTACCAATAGGGCTCCTTTGGGAATTTTACCACCCAGATCATTATATCTTCCCGGGTTCTTGAGGAACTCCACGATTTCTTCTATTTCCTGTTTGGCTTCAGAAAGTCCGGCTACGTCCTTGAAAGTTACCTGTATCGAGCCTTCTTTGTCGAATAGTTGCGCTTTTGCCTTACCTACATTGAATACGCCGCCGTTTCCTCCGGATTGTCCCGACATCCTGCGCATAATAAAGAACCAGATTACAATAAGGAGTAATATGGGGCCGAATGACAATAATATATTAGTAAGGTCGCTACTTTTTTCATAATTGATATCCGCTTTGAATCCGTTTTGTTGTTTCCACGTCTCTATGGTTTTGGCAAAACTGTCTCCCGAAGGGATATTGGTATATATTTTAGGATTACTGCCCATGCGTTCTTTGTCCGCTTTAAAGACACTTTGGGCGGCACTATCGGTAAGAAACGCTTCTACATAATCCTTATTAGTGTAGACCGTAATTTTTTTGATACCTCCGTTTATCGCTATTTTTTCAAACTCGGTCCAGTTGACTTCTTTCGATGCCGAACCGTCGTTTACCCAATAAAGACCCAACAGCATAAGACCGACGATCGAATACATCCAATAAATGTTGAAGCGAAATAGCTTTTTTTTAGGGCCTTGAGGATTTGAGGCGTTGTTATTCATAAATTTTTTGTTCAAAGTTTTGAAAAATGAGAGCAAAAACTATTCCAAATCGGGAATATCTGTCAATTTGGCATCATTCCAGAGTTGTTCCAGTTTATAATACTCACGGTATTCGGGCAAAAACACATGTACGAGGATATCCCCATAGTCTATAACAATCCATTGTGAATTTTGATAACCGTCGTAACCGAAAGGTTTTATGTTGATATTTTCACGAACATATTCTCTGATACTGTCGGCAATGGACGAAACTTGCATGGTGGAGTTTCCTTCACATATGATGAAATGACCGGCAGAAGCCGAATCTATTTTTGTCATGTCTACAGTCGTGATTTTTTTACCTTTTTTTTCCTGGATACCTTCTATTATTTTTTTTATCAGTAATTTTTGTTCTTCCATTTAAAAAATTGAGATATAAATTATTTATGTGCAAATATAAGCCGAATTCCTAAAAAATTCACTTACTGGTTGTTATTAATTTTCGTTTTTAGTTAAAATCTGCTGTGAAGCTCGTATTCTGGCAATTAGATAAAATATATATAAAAATATGTGTTTGAATATAAATTCAAGATATTATTGTATTTTATTAATGGAAAATATGCTATATTTACATTGAAAAATAATGACAATTAACTATTAAATAATATTTAACGAAATATTAACTTCTTAATTCCCATGAAAAAAATTATACTATTATTTTTATCTTTATTGGCGGCAGCTATGTTAATAGCACAACCGAAACAAGAAATAAGGGCCGTATGGTTGGCAACGAATCCTTATGCGCTTGACTGGCCCAAATCCGTCGTTGAAAGATCACAGAAAGACCAGTTAATTACAATTTTGGATAAACTTGAAGCTGCTAATTTCAATACGGTTATTTTTCAGGTGCAGAGCTATGGCGATGTACTTTGGGATTCCGGTATCCAGCCTTGGTGCTATCATTTGACAGGGACTCCCGGAAAGGCGCCTGCTTATGATATGTGCCAGTATGTAATAGATGAATGCCATAAACGGAATATGGAAGTTCATGCGTGGGTAGTACCTTATCGTGTAGGTTCTTTGACTTATGTCACTAAATATGATAATTGCGACTTGCCTCATGTTACCAAAGTGCATCCCGAGTTATGTATTCAATTCGGTAATGACTGGTATTTGGATCCCGGGCTACCTAAAGTTCGCGAATATTTGTTGAATTTATATGAGACGCTGATAAAAAAATATGATTTTGACGGTCTTAATCTGGATTATACCCGTTATCCCAGTAAAACGTTTAATGATGCCGTTTCATATGCGGAATATGGGAATGGAAAGAATAAAAGTGACTGGCGCAGAGAAAATATCAATCAGTTCGTGTATGAATTGTACGATATGGTAAAATCAATTAAGCCCGAAATGAAAATAGGCTCGGCACCTATTGGTACATATAAGAATATAAGCGGATTGAGGGTAAATGCAGAAGGGTATGGAGATTATTTTCAAGATGCATGTGACTGGGCAAAAAAAGGAAAGCAGGATTTATTAATTCCTCAAATGTACTGGAATGAAACCTATAACTATTCAAAACATATGGTTACATGGATGGATAACAGGAATGACAGACAGTTGGTTATAGGTCTGGCTCCATATAAAATAGTTGATGAAAGTAAATGGGATGTATCTGTTGTGACCGACCAGATAGAAAAGGCACGTAAAAATAATCCAGAGACCTGTGGCGTTTGTTTTTTTAAAATTGAAGATGTGACAGGTAGCCCTCTGAAAATAAGAAATTTTTATAATCAGTTGAAAGATAATTATTTTAAATACCCTGCTCATATTCCTGTTATGCCGTATCATGGAATAACGAAGCCAAATGCCCCGGTCGGTTTGTCCGCATCGGTCAATGACGATAATCGGGAGTGTACATTAACGTGGAACATACCGTCATTAGATAATGAAGGAACGCCGATTCGCTATTATAGCGTATACATGTCCGAGAATTCCGACATCGATATAAATGATGTGACAAAACAGATAGGACATATAGTAAAAGACAATACTTTTACCTGCACTTTACCTGAAGTGAATAAAGATTATTATCTGGCAGTTACCACCTTTGACCGGGGTTATTATGAAAGTGATCTGTCTGATATCGTAAAAGTTTCGGCTGTATCCGGTATAATAGAAACAGGAATAAAACCGGTTAAATTCATACTGGCCGGTGATTGGCTGAAAGTGGAAACCGAACAAAAGATAACATCGGTCGGTGTGTATGCTCTGAGCGGAGTGTTGGTTGCATATTCTGCTTCATATGAAATGAATGTGGCTAATTTGCCTCATGGCGCATACATTGTCATGGTAACGATGGAGAATGGAAAAGTGGTAAAACATAAAATGATCAGATAAATGATCGGAGCAGAATCTTTCCGGTATTTTTTATCGGAGAGGTTCTGCCATTAAAAAAGGTATTTATCAATTATTTTCTTTAAGGTGCGGATTGAATCTCAATGTTCGGATTATTTGTATCTTTTTAATTCTATTTCTATGAAAAAAATATTATTTTTTTTGTTGTCATTATGGATGGCAATTGTACTGCAGGCCCAGCCGAAACAGGAAATCCGGGCCGTATGGCTCACTACGAATCCCAATGCAGTGGACTGGCCTACGTCGAAAAATGAGACGAATCAGAAATCTTCTCTTATCGAAATTCTTGATAAATTGCAGGCTGCTAATTTTAATACAATCCTTTTCCAGGTACAAAGTTACGGCGATGTGCTTTGGGACTCCGGTATCCAGCCCTGGAGCTATCATTTGACCGGTACTCCCGGAAAAGCACCTAATTATGACATTTGTGCGTTTGCGATAGAGGAATGCCATAAACGTAATATGGAGATACATGCATGGGTGGTGCCGTATCGTGTAGGAAGTAATTCGTATGTAACAAAATATGATGATTGTGCTCTGCCTCATGTATATAAAGTGCATCCCGAAATGTGCGTAAATTACGACAATGCGTGGTATCTCGATCCGGGCTTACCCGAAGTGCGCAAATATTTGGTAGATTTGTATGAGACTTTGGTAACAAAATATGAATTTGACGGTATCAATTTGGATTATACCCGTTATCCTCATGCGAATTTTGATGATGGAGACTCTTTTAAAAAATATGGAGGCGGTGCAAATCGGGACGATTGGCGCCGGGAAAATATAAATAAATTCGTATATGAGTTATACGATATGATAAAATCCCATAATCCCGGTATGAAATTGGGGGTAGCTCCTATAGGGTGTTATAAAAGAATACCCGGTTATTCCGGTTGGTACGCCTATTCCGATGTTTTTCAGGATCCTTGCGACTGGGCCGAAAAAGGTAAAATAGATTTAATAATTCCCCAGTTGTATTGGGATGAGAGCAGCGGTTATTCTGCACATACTAAAACGTGGATAGATAATTGCAACGGACGTCAGTTGGTTGCCGGACTGGCTGCTTATAAAATGACGGAGAGTCCTTATTGGCAGACCTCTGTGGTAATAGACCAGATAGAAAAAATGCGTAAGAATAATCCCGCTACTTGCGGTGTTAGTTTTTTCAGGACCAATTATATACTGGGCGAAAACGCCAAGATTAAAGACTTATACAATCAGTTAAAAGATAATTATTTCAAATATCCGGCCCACATCCCTGTTATGCCGTATAATGGCGTGACGAAACCGGATGCGCCGGTCAATGTGAAGGCTTCTGTAAATACCTCGACGAAGGAAAGCACGATTAGTTGGGATGTCCCTGAACAGGATGAGAATAATACTTCTATTCGATACTATAGCGTATATATATCCGAAAGTCCTGACATCGAAATTGACAATGTTGAAAATCAGGTCGCACATATAGTTAAGGAAAACACCTTTACATATACTTTACCGGACGATAAGATATATTATTTTGCTGTGACGGCTTTTGATAAAGGGTATTATGAAAGCGGACTCTCCAATGTGGTGAAAGTATCGGCGTCAGCCGGGTTGATGGATGCCGATATAAAACCGGTACGGTTTATCGTTGAAGGAGACTGGCTGAGAATAGATACTCAAGAAACAGTCGTATCGGTTCATATTTATGCTTTAAGCGGAACCTTGATGGCTCACGGGGATATTTCGGAAATCAATATCGGTCATTTGAGCCGTGGTGCATATATCGTTGTTGTAACCGTGAATAATGGTAAAATAATTAAATATAAGATGATAAAATAAAAAAAATAGTATATTTGCAATGAAAAAATCTCCTGGTTTATGATATTATCGGGAGATTTTTTTGCAAGAAATCAGACTATTTTAGAGTGTATAATCTAATATTTCAATAAATCACAAATAAACAAAACTTAATTTTTATGAGAAAGACATTGACTCTTATCCTTTCTTTGCTGGTGACAGGGATATTGATGGCCCAACCTAAGCAGGAAATCAGGGCCGTGTGGTTGACAACTAATCCTAATGCGGTGGATTGGCCTAAATCTACAAAAGAAGCAGAGCAAAAAGCCAGCCTTATCGAGATTCTGGATAAGTTGCAGGCCGCTAACTTTAATACAATTATTTTTCAGGTACAAAGCTACGGCGATGTGCTTTGGGACTCCGGTATCCAGCCCTGGAGCTATCATTTGACCGGCACTCCCGGAAAAGCGCCTAATTATGATATCTGTGCCTTTGCGATAGAAGAATGCCATAAACGTAATATGGAGATACATGCCTGGATTGTCCCTTACCGTACAGGTGCAAATTCGTATGTAACCCGATATGACAACTGTGCTTTGCCTCATGTTTATAAGGTACATCCGGAATTATGTGTAAATTACTCCAATGCCTGGTATCTCGATCCGGGATTACCCGAAGTACGTAAATATTTGGTAGACCTGTATGAGACTTTGGTGAAAAAATATGATTTTGACGGTCTTAGCCTGGACTACACCCGTTATCCCGGAAAGGATTTTAATGATGCGGCTTCTTTCGCAAAATATGGAAATGGAATGAAAATAGAAGACTGGCGTCGTGAAAATATAAATACATTCGTGGGAGAATTGTACGATATGATAAAGTTGAACAAACCCAATATGAAACTTGGATCCGCTCCTATCGGTACATATAAAAATTATAGCGATACACACAATATGTCAGCATATTCCGATGTTTTTCAGGATGCTTGCGAATGGGCAAAAAGAGGGAAACAGGATCTTTTAATACCGCAAATGTACTGGAATGAAAATTATGGTTATTCCAGACATATGATTACGTGGATAGAAAATGCCAATGAACGTCAGCTCGTTATAGGATTGGCTCCCTATAAAATGCTGGACGGGAATGCGTGGCAGCCTTCGGTAATAACCGATCAAATAGAAAAAATGCGTAAAAAGAATCCGTCTACATGCGGTGTTTGTTTTTTCAGGGCTGATAATATATTAGGAAACGAGTCGAAGGTAAAAACATTATACAGCCAGTTGAAAGATAATTATTTTCAGTATCCCGCTCATATTCCTACAATGCCGTATCTTGGAGAGACAAAACCGAATGTTCCGGTTAATGTGGCTGCGTCGGTAAATACGGCTACAAAAGAGTGTACGATCAGTTGGAATACACCGGATCTGGACGCTAAAAATACTCCTATCCGTTATTACAGCGTATATATGTCTACTAACCCTGTAATCGATATTGACGACGTAGAAAATCAGGCCGTGCACATAGTGAAAGGAAATAATTTTACATATACGTTGCCCGATAATGATACCTATTATTTTGCCGTGACCGCCTTTGATAATGGGTACTATGAGAGTGAAATTTCAGACATTGTAAAAGTATCGGCTTCTTTGGGAACAATAGATGCCGATCTTAAGCCGGTTAAGTTTATAGTGTCCGGAGACTGGTTGAAAGTTGAATCTGAAAATACCGTGGTATCTGTAAGTATTTATGCTTTGAGCGGTACTCAGGTCGCATATAGTGGTTCTTCGGAAGTTAATGTTGCTCGTTTAAACCGTGGTGCTTATATTGTAGTCGCCGTTTTGGACGATGGAAAAGTTATCAAATATAAAATGATGAAATAATTATTGTATGTCGAGATAAGGAAACTCCCGGAGAATCATATTCCCGGGAGTTTCTTGTTGAAGGCAGGAAAAGGCGAGTTTTATTGTTCCGGCAAAAGAAAAAATGTTTATCTTTGCGTATTAAAAGAATTATATTTATATGGAAATAAAAGGAAAGATTATACACGTTTTGCCCTTGCAAAGCGGTATTTCAAAGGCTGGTAACTCCTGGAAGAAACAAGAATATGTATTGGAAACGGAAGAGCAATATCCCCGGAAAGTTTGTTTTAATATTTTTGGAGACAAAGTAGATCAGTTTCCGGCGGCGATAGGCGATGACGTAGTAGTAAGCTTCGATTTGGAAAGCCGGGAATTCAACGGGCGGTGGTATACCGATGTGCGTGCTTGGAAAATCGAAAAAACAGCCGGGATGGCTCAGGGAGGAGATATGCCTCCTATACCGAATGATATAGCTCCATTCCCTCCCGCATCAGATGCTGCTTTCGGGCCGTCTTCGAATGATGACTTACCTTTCTAACGGATAAAAAATAAGATATGAAAGCCGGAGTTAGCAGAACGCAAACTTCGGCTTTCATATCTAAAAATATGTTGTAAAATATCCTTTTCCGGTAACCGCTGAATCATACTTTTTTTTATCTTTACATTATCTCTAATAACTTAAAAAATTAAAGTTATGATTATCGGTATACCCAAAGAGATTAAAAACAATGAGAACAGGGTTTCTCTTACTCCGGCCGGAGCACAGGAGTTGGTAAAAAGAGGTCATACGGTTTATGTACAAACCGGGGCAGGTGTTAACAGCGGTTTTCCCGACGAAGTATATGTAAAGGTCGGAGCCAAAATTCTGGCGGCTATAGAAGACGTTTATGCAATTGCGGAGATGATCATAAAAGTAAAAGAGCCGATAGAAAATGAATATCCCTTGGTAAGGAAAGACCAGTTAGTGTTTACTTATTTCCATTTTGCATCAGACCGGAAGCTAACAGAAGCAATGCTGGCGAGCGGTGCGGTTTGTCTTGCTTATGAGACCGTCGAATTGCCCGACAAGTCGTTGCCGCTGCTTGTCCCTATGTCCGAAGTTGCCGGACGGATGTCCGTGCAACAAGGAGCACATTTTCTGGAAAAACCTCACGGAGGTAAAGGAAAACTTATGGGAGGAGTTCCCGGGGTAAAACCGGCAAAAGTATTGGTACTTGGAGGCGGTGTTGTGGGATGTTCAGCGGCTAAAGTAGCCGCAGGTATGGGAGCCGAAGTCATAATGACAGATTTATCATTGTCTCGTTTACGTTATTTGGATGATGTGATGCCTGCTAATGTTCGTACCCTCTATTCTTCCGAATTCAATATACGCGCCGAGTTGCCCGATACAGATATGGTTGTAGGAGCAGTATTGATCCCGGGAGATAAAGCCCCGCATTTGATAACCCGTGATATGTTGTCGCTTATGCAGCCCGGTTCTGTATTGGTAGATGTGGCCATAGACCAGGGCGGTTGTTTCGAGACATCTCATCCCACTACACATTCCGATCCTGTTTATACGGTAGATAATATTATTCATTATTGTGTCGCCAATATCCCCGGGGCCGTACCTATGACTTCTACGTTAGCGTTGACCAACGCGACTTTACCTTATGCGTTGAAATTGGCCGATAAGGGGTGGAAAAACGCTTGTGCCGTAGACCATGCTCTATTCGAAGGCTTGAACATTGTACAGGGAAAAGTCGTATATAAGGCCATAGCCGAAGTATTCAATTTAAAATATGAACCTTTGAATCTATAATCTTACATGAAATAAATTAGAGAAAATGTCATATATCATTTCGGTGTATGGCATTTTTTATATATAATATTTACCCTTGAAATTAATAGTCGTATTCATTTATTTCTTATTTTATAAATAAAATGGTAACTTGCCGGAGTTTAAAAAAACTATTGTGATTCTAAAAAGTGAAAAATAACATTTCGGTAGCGAATAAGTGAAGAGATTCTAATGAAATATATAGATAAATTATATATAGTTGTGGTATGTTTGTTTTGCATGGCAGAACTTTATTCACAAGAAGAGATAACCGAAGTCCGTTACCTTGAACAAGACAGTATTCTGTGGGCCGATTTTGAGACTTGTCAGGAAAAATTAAATGAATATTGGGATTCAATGCCCGACAAAAGAGACAGTATTCAGGAGGTGTATAATGAAATATACCGGAAAACTTCCGAAAAAAATATTGAATTAGCTATGAAATATGCTTCGGTTCCCAGTGGGCTGCAACGTTTATATATGACCCGCCTTGATATACCTAAAGATACGTTGGAGAGCATATTAAATTCCCTCGATATCGAAATGCAGGAATCGTTCTATGGCAAAAATATCAGAGAACATTTACAGAACAGGCAAATTCAAGAAAGAGATTCGGTTTATATATTTCCCTGTGTTCAAGTAGACGGAAAACCATTTGATTGGAATATTACAAATGGAAAACAATTGCTTATACTCTACGGCGGATTAGGTTGTATGGGAAAAGCTGGTCGTGAACAATTAAAACAGTTGTATGAACAGACTTCCAGAGATCATCTTCTAATCCTTGTGTATTGGCCTTGCAGTTCTTTGGAAAATCTGCAAAAGCTGAAAACAGAATATCCTTGCGAATATATTTTCGTTTCCGACTTTAAACAAGACGCGAGTCCTATGAAAATCAAATATGGAGTACAGGCGACACCTACTTGTTTCTTAACAGATAGGCAACACATTGTAAAAGTAAAATGTACAGGTTTTCATCCGGAACTATTTAACAAATATATCAATCGAACTAAATGAAGGCAGAACAACAACCTCAATTGAACGACCACAACAAACGCGAATATCCCCCCATGCACACAGCAGAACATATATTGAATCAGACGATGGTACGCATGTTCGGATGTGGTAGAGCTGTAGAGGCGCACATAGAACGCAAAAAATCGAAATGCGATTATATTTTGGTACAAGAGCCTGCAGATATTCAAATAAAAGAAGTAGAAAAAAAAGTAAATGAAATTATTTCGATGCATTTACCGGTCAATATAGAACATATGGAACGAGAGAAGGCCGCATCTTTATTCGACTTGAACCGGTTACCCGAAAATGCATCCGAAATGCTGAGAATAGTTAATATAGGAGACTATGATAAATGCCCCTGTATCGGAGCTCATGTAAAAAATACCGGCGAGATAGGCCATTTCACCATCGTCAGTTATGATTATAGTAAAGAGAGATTGCGCCTCCGTTTTAAAATAATTGAAAAATAATTTCAGACGTATCCTGTTGTAAATAAGTCTATAGCGTATAATCTGAGTGATATTCCCTCAAAAAAACATAGAAAAGATTTGGAGAGAGGGGAAAAAAGTTATTATCTTTGCCGTCGCTTTTGGGGAAAGAAATTAATCACTGGTGAAAAAAGAGGCCAAAAGATTTGGAAGAAT
>NZ_JAOQJK010000014.1 GCF_025567045.1 Barnesiella propionica
AGCGAGACCCTTTGCTGAACCTGTTTACTTCCATTGACCCCCTTTGTGAGAAATATCCCTGGATCTCTCCCTATGCCGTGTGTGCCAATAATCCGTTGAAGTATGCGGATTATAACGGAATGGATTGGTTTTATTACAAAGCCCCGGGAGAGGGTGAAGCGACCTATCATTGGCATAATGGAAGTGAATACACTCATGTGTATAGTTATGTCGATACGGACGGAAGTTTTCAGGTAAATACGGTAAAACTAACCGGCCAGAAAGCAGTTGTGATATTTGACGGTTCGAGAAATGAACGGTTGGCAAACGATAGAACGATAGACGGGAACGGAGCTATTAATGCAAAGGTAACGGTCTATGGCCCCGGTGGAGCAGATGACGTAAAGAATTATACGGGTTATACCATGACCTCGAATGCAGCCAGATGTACACCTATAGATGAAGGGGTCTATACGGCAACAAGGCGAGACTCACCGGGAAGTGGAGGAATTCCTAAATATTATCAGATATTTGAAGATGGTAAAGATAATATCCGAACGATGGATGGTGTGATAAATAATAATAGGCCAAGGCAACGCCGGGCTAACGGAGATGGTTATAAAACAGAGATATTTATACATGCTACATCGAAGAAAGGGAGGGTATATGGGAGGACTTCCCTGGGTTGCTTATTAATTCATTTTGATCAATGGAATGATTTTAATAAACAACTAAAAACGATTCCTCTAAACGTGCATTTTAAAGTTGTACTAAAAAGAACAAAATAATAAATATGAAAAAGAACCATGCATTTGTATTATTGGCTTTATTAATAACATTTACCTTATTCGGAGAAATAAAGGGCGGATTTATTCCATATGTAGAATTCGTACAGATAAACTTAGACAAAAATGATAGTTTATATACTTTGCATCGAATCTCTGCTGATTCGGGGAGTATATATGAGACTCGAAATATGCCGTTTTATTCCAAATCCGATGAGTTTCTTTACAATGGTGGACGCGAACTTATACATACTTTTTTTAATAATGAAAACGCATATGCGTCTATTGGTGAAAATAATGATAGACAGTTTAATGTAAATATAGTGACAACAGATGCAGTTGGCCTTTCGCTATATGGAAACAATTTATCTGTTTGTACTAAAGTTAATAATAATGTATATGTTATGGAAATGGAAAAAGATACAAATAATGTAGTGATGGTATGCTCATTCAAAGAAAAAGATCGAGCGGATTCGGTCATAATTACTTATAAAAATAATAAATTTAGTTTAGAAGGCAATGCCGGAATCCTTCCCCGCTATATCTATTATCCGACAATAGAGGATATCAGTAAAACAGAATCGGAAGATTTGGTAATCCGTCTCCACATACAAGACCGAAAAACAGGTAAAAGACGTACCATTAAGACGTACCGTGAACAGACCAGAACTTACTGGGAAGGCAAGGAAATGGTTTCTGCCCGGAATACGCAATGGATAGGTCCGGAGAGATTGACATTCATGACCATATGGTATGATCATAAAAGCGATTACCGTACGAATGTCACCATCTGGATGTATGACGTATCCGAAAATAAGCTAAAAATATTCCGTCGTTATAAACCTTTGCAACTGAATACGGGAATAAAATCCTATAGAATCTATGGAGACCGTACTTATTTTTGTACGGACGACGAAATCTTTTACCTGACTCCTGAAAATAAGAGGGTAGATATATATGTAACCAAAGGCCGGGAAATTATAGAGGATTTTACGATAGTCCGGTAACAGGTAGAAACGTATTTATGGGAATAATATCATGAATATCAAATAAAAAGTCGATGAAAAAGTATATTATTTTAATGCTTACCCTATTCTTTATTTCCTGCCATAATAGCAAGGAGGCCGGGCTAACGGAGATGGTTATAAAACAGAGATATTTATACACCGTACAAATATGACCGGAGCGGCCAGAGGTAATGTTTCGACGGGTTGTTTGTTACTTACTCCGAAAGGAATGGAAGGTTTTCAGAGACAATTTCATGATTTCCCTGTAAACATTCATTTTAAGGTTGTAATACGACGTCGTATAAATTAAAATAATAGAGAAATGAAAAAAAATCTCATATTGGTAGTATTAAGTATAGGATATGTCTTTTCATATTCACAGCATAAAATACTTGTTCCGTATATTGAAGCGGCGGTAAAAATATTGGAAAGCGATACAATCCTAATTGTACACAGATTTCCATTAGATAAAGGAAAAGAATGTGACTATCCTATAATAATCGAAAAAGAAAATAAATTATACAATAGCGATTTTGGATATAATGGAAGCAATCAGTTAATACATTCATTATATTCTCCTTCTAAAAGTTATAGTATTATAGGTATAAATAACGATATAAATTATAAAGTAGAGCCAATAACGGAATTTAAATTTGGTTTGTCATTATATGGACGTAATTTTATCGTTCAAGATAAAATTAGTTCTTATGAATATTGTCAACAAAATGAAAAATCTGATACTTGTGATGTAATAATGATATATTCATTTTGTAGTAAGGAGAAAATAGATTCAGTAAAAGCCATATGGAAGGATAATAAATTTAGTTTAGAAGGCAATGTCGGAATCCTTCCCCGCTATATCTATTATCCAACAATAGAGGATATCAGTAAAACAGAATCGGAAGATTTGATAATCCGTCTCCACATACAAGACCGAAAAACAGGTAAAAGACGTACCATTAAGACGTACCGTGAACAGACCAGAACTTACTGGGAAGGCAAGGAAATGGTTTCTGCCCGGAATACGCAATGGATAGGTCCGGAGAGATTGACATTCATGACCACATGGTATGATCATAAAAGCGATTACCGTACGAATGTCACCATCTGGATGTATGATGTATCCGAAAATAAGCTAAAAATATTCCGCCGTTATAAACCTTTGCAACTGAATACGGGAATAAAATCCTATAGAATCTATGGAGACCGTACTTATTTTTGTACGAACCATGAAATCTTTTACCTGACTCCTGAAAATAAGAGGGTAGATATATATGTAACCAAAGGCCGGGAAATTATAGCGGATTTTACGATAGTCCGGTAACAGGTAGAAACGTATTTATGGGAATAATATCATGAATATGAAATAAAAAGTCGATGAAAAAGTACGTTATTTTAATGTTTATCCTATTCTTTATTTCCTGCCATAATAGCAAGGAGGCCGGGCTAACGGAGATGGTTATAAATTTATACATGCTACATCGGATAAAGGGAGGGTATATGGGAGGACTTCCCTGGGTTGCTTATTAATTCATTCTGGTCAATGGGAGGATTTTAATAAACAACTAGAAACGATTCCTCTAAACGTGCATTTTAAAGTTGTACTAAAAAGAACAAAATAATAAATATGAAAAAGAACCATGCATTTGTATTATTGGCTTTATTAATAGCATTTACCTTATTCGGAGAAATAAAGGGCGGATTTATTCCATATGTAGAATTCGTACAGATAAACTTAGACAAAAATGATAGTTTATATACTTTGCATCGAATCTCTGCTGATTCGGGGAGTATATATGAGACTCGAAATATGCCGTTTGGTTCCAAATCCGATGAGTTTCTATATAACGGAGGGCATGAACTTATACATAATTATTTTAGTAATGAAAAAACATATACAGCTATTGGAGAAAATAAAGGTAGGCAATTTTATACAGATTTGCGGACACAAAACTTTTCAGGTCTTTCATTATACGGTAGCTATTTTGCGATTTATACAAAAGAAAATGACAGCCAATATGCTGCGTTTGCCTATAATGATACTTGTATTGTGATGATATATAGATTTAATGATAAAATAAAAGTTGATTCAGTAAAAGCTATATGGGAGGATAATAAATTTAGTTTAGAAGGCAATGTCGGAATCCTTCCCCGCTATATCTATTATCCGACAATAGAGAATATCAGTAAAACAGAATCGGAAGATTTGATAATCCGCCTCCACATACAAGACCGAAAAACAGGTAAAAGACGTACCATTAAGACGTACCGGGAGCAGACCAGAACTTACTGGGAAGGCAAGGAACTGGTTTCGGACCGGAATACACAATGGATAGGTCCGGAGAGACTAACATTCATGACCACATGGTATGATCATAAAAACGATTACCGTACGAATGTCACCATCTGGATGTATGATGTATCCGAAAATAAGCTAAAAATATTCCGCCGTTATAAACCTTTGCAACTGAATACGGGAATAAAATCCTATAGAATCTATGGAGACCGTACTTATTTTTGTACGGACGACGAAATCTTTTACCTGACTCCTGAAAATAAGAGGGTAGATATATATGTAACCAAAGGCCGGGAAATTATAGAGGATTTTACGATAGTCCGGTAACAGGTAGAAACGTATTTATGGGAATAATATCATGAATATGAAATAAAAAGTCGATGAAAAAGTACGTTATTTTAATGCTTACCCTATTCTTTATTTCCTGCCATAATAGCAAGGAGGCCGGGCTAACGGAGATGGTTATAAAACAGCGATATTTATACATGCTACATCGGATAAAGGGAGGGTATATGGGAGGACTTCCCTGGGTTGCTTATTAATTCATTCTGGTCAATGGGAGGATTTTAATAAACAACTAGAAACGATTCCTCTAAACGTGCATTTTAAAGTTGTACTAAAAAGAACAAAATAATAAATATGAAAAAGAACCATGCATTTGTATTATTGGCTTTATTAATAGCATTTACCTTATTCGGAGAAGTAAAGGGCGGATTTATTCCATATGTAGAATTCGTACAGAAAAACTTAGACAAAAATGATAGTTTATATACTTTGCATCGAATCTCTGCTGATTCGGGGAGTATATATGAGACTCGAAATATGCCGTTTGGTTCCAAATCCGATGAGTTTCTATATAACGGTGGACGCGAACTTATACATACTTTTTTTAATAATGAAAACGCATATGCGTCTATTGGTGAAAATAATGGTAGACAGTTTAATGTAAATATAGTGACAACAGATGCAGTTGGCCTTTCGCTATATGGAAACAATTTATCTGTTTGTACTAAAGTTGATAATGATGTATATGTTATGGAAATGGAAAAAGATACAAATAATGTAGTGATGGTATGCTCATTCAAAGAAAAAGATCGAGCGGATTCGGTCATAATTACTTATAAAAATAATAAATTTAGTTTAGAAGGCAATGTCGGAATCCTTCCCCGCTATATCTATTATCCGACAATAGAGGATATCAGTAAAACAGAATCGGAAGATTGGGTAATCCGTCTCCACATACAAGACCGAAAAACAGGTAAAAGACGTACCATTAAGACGTATCGTGAACAGACCAGTACTTACTGGGAAGGCAAGGAACTGGTTTCTGCCCGGAATACGCAATGGATAGGTCCGGAGAGATTGACATTCATGACCATATGGTATGATCATAAAAGCGATTACCGTACGAATGTCACCATCTGGATGTATGACGTATCCGAAAATAAGCTAAAAATATTCCGCCGTTATAAACCTTTGCAACTGAATACGGGAATAAAATCCTATAGAATCTATGGAGACCGTACTTATTTTTGTACGGACGACGAAATCTTTTACCTGACTCCTGAAAATAAGAGGGTAGATATATATGTAACCAAAGGCCGGGAAATTATAAAGGATTTTACGATAGTCCGGTAACAGGTAGAAACGTATTTATGGGAATAATATCATGAATATGAAATAAAAAGTCGATGAAAAAGTACGTTATTTTAATGCTTACCCTATTCTTTATTTCCTGTCATAGTAACAAGGAGGCCGGGAGAACGATCGATTCTATAAAAGTATGGTAGTATTATAATGTTTTGTTTGAGAGAATAACAGCAGTTGATTGCCATGAGATTATCTATTTGCCTGAAAAAGTAGATACTTTGGAGGATGAACGTTTTTTACCCACTTCGCAATGTATTCTTGAATCAATAATAACAGACAAAGAAGTTTTAAGGGAGATATTAATAGAATTAGATGAACGGAAAATATTAAAAAGTGATTATATGGATGCCCGGATGAAATGTTATATATCATATAGTGACGGCCAAATAGATTCTTTGTGTATAAGTAGTATTTCTAATTATGGAAATTATAACGGTCAACCTGTAAAGTTAACTAATAAACTCATATATCTTATCCGTGAAAATTGCGGATTTTACAGATGGATAGGAGCGGACTATTTAAAATATTTTGATGAATTAAATGATACGACCTTTGTCAGAGAAAAAGTGAAATCCCGTTACGGCGGAGAATATTAATTAAGTATTAATGATTTATTTCGGTTGATCGCCATGAGATTGTCTATTTGCTTTTATTGAATTTTGAAGAGGTAAAAAAATAAGGAGGGTAAGTTTGGCATGAATTTATTGGTAATTCTTAAATTTAAACTATTATATTGTTTTTCTTGAATATACGAGATGGTTGTTTTAAATAGATAAGTATGAAAAAAAGTTTAGGGGTTGTTGTGTTGTTGTTCGTTTGTGCCTGTTTGTCGGCACAGAAAACCGATATTATGAAAGTGGCAAATCTGGAACGTTACGCCGGTAGTAATGAAAAGTTGTTGTCGCAGAAAGTGAAAAGACCTGTCGTTGTTTTTATGGGTAATTCCATAACGGAGGGATGGGTAAGAATACGTCCGGACTTTTTTTCTTCGAATAATTATATCGGCCGGGGTATTAAGGGACAAACCAGCTCCCAGATGCTATTGAGATTCCGCCATGATGTCTTGGCTCTTCATCCCGATATGGTCGTGATTAATGCGGGGACGAACGATATTGCGGAAAATACGGGAGAATACGATCTGAATTTTACATTGGGCAATATAGAGTCGATGGCAGAGATAGCCCGGGCGAATGGGATAAAGGTGATTTTAACTTCGGTACTTCCGGCGGTAGTGTTCGGATGGAACCCGGATATTTCCGGTGTATCCGGGAAAATAGATGAATTGAATCGTGAGATCAGGGCTTATGCGGAAAAAAGAGGTATTTTGTATGTCGATTACAATTCGGGTATGAGAAAGGATGACGGGGCGATGGTAAACGAATATAGCCGTGACGGAGTACATCCGACCGGAAAAGGGTACGAAATCATGGAACAGAGGATAAAGCCTGTTATCGATAGCGTGTTAAAAGATAAGTAATAATTATGATTTTGGCAGAAAACAAGAAGCCTTTTATATTATTTGAAAAGCTTCTATTGGAATGAGTATTGTACCGTTTGTTTTTGTTTTGTAGTGCTTTATTTTGTTTATTTAACAATGTGTTGTTCTTATAATTATTTGGAAAGTATTTTAAATATTTTATCTTTACGCTTGATATATATTAAATATAACAGCCTTAAATCTATTTATGTAATGAAAACAAAGAAATTAACCAGAGCGGCGACGGTATTTTTTATGTTTCTGCTTTGTATGTCGAGTGTGGTAAGAGCGCAAATAGCAGGCCCGGGAGTAGATCCTGATGTGATTATGCTCGATGATTTTGAGAGCGGGAGTACTTCTAAGTGGACTCCTCGTCCCGGTAGTAGAGGGGAAAAGATGAGTTTTGAATTGATGAATGCCGCGAACGGCGATCTCGTGCGTTTTGGCAATTATGCATTAAAGGTTAATATTGACTTTACCGATGCTCAAGAAAATCAGACGCTTACAGCTCAAATTAGTCCGGGAACATCGGGCGAAGCTCTTCAGATTCCCGGCAACGCTTCGGGCGGTAAAATGCTCGGTATGTGGGTTTACGCGACTCCCGGAGTAGAGGGTATGTGGCTTAGGGTTTCAACAAGACCTATTGGTTCTACTTCAGGTGTAACCAATACCGATTTAGCTTCTAAAATTAACTGGACCGGATGGAAATATGTCCAGTGTAAATTGCCTGCCAAACATGAATTCCATCCTGACGGAATCAGACTTTTAGTGCTGAAAGGATATCCGAATTATTTTGCTAACGGTTATGTGATTATTGATAATATACGCGTAACTAATCAATCTTTCACTGAAGATTTGACACCTCCGGCGATAACCGGTTTGACAGGAAACGGAAAAAACCTGACCGGTACGTTTACAACCACTCAGATCGATTTGGCCGCTACTTTTAATGAACAAGGGAGCCCGGTGAGCGGGATCAATTACAACAGTATCCGTATGATAGTGGACGGGTATGATTTTAAAGCGGGAGACGCAGGTTTTGCAGTGGATAATGAAAACAACAAGGTTTCGTTGGCCGATATGAACCTGTCTAACGGAATGCATAATGTGGTAGTCCATGTGGAAGATAATTTCGGAAATATAGCAGAAAATACGGCTACATTTACGATAGATGCCTCGGACGGAAAGAGCACTGCCGTAACTGTAGAATCTGCTCCGAAAGCGTATGTCGGTACTCCGTTTGAAATAAAAATCAATACCAATAATTCGAAAGATGTAAAAGAACTGGAACTTGTGATGGAATTTAATAATATCGGTTCTGTCGACGCAGTGAACGGTGTAACGTTTGCCGAGAGTGCCCGGAACGGTAGTAGTTATGAATTCAATCCGAGGAACGGATATTTGACGATAAATCTGAAAAATGATATTACTGCCGGCATGGTGGAAACGCTCGCAACGATTAAGGTAAACATTTCGAAGAACAGTAATCCTACTGATATTCTCAGGTGTTCTCCTGTTTCTGCAAAAGCGGTATATGCCGATAATTCATTGTCATTATTCTCCTTGTTTAAGGCTTTTGCCAATGATGTATTGGCGAGCTATAATTTTACTGTAAACAAGCGAATAGTGGGAGCCCCCGGGGAAGTACTGGTTACCGATCTGGACGGGAGTCCGTTGTCAGGTGCTACGGTGTACGCACTAAATTCTAAAATGACGGAAGTAGTCGCTTCGGCTGTAACGGGTCCGGACGGTATCGCGTCAGAAATGGATTTTACCAGTACTGCACAGAGTGTAAATGTCTATGCTGAAAAGGATGGAAAATACTCTTATACTAAGCTGGTACGGACACTGAATCCTCTCTTGACAAAAGTTCCCGAATACATCAGTGCCGGTACGACTGCCGATCCGTCGACATCGAAAACCATAACCTGGATGGCGAATCCTGTACAGGCTGCCGATCCTTCTATTATGAGGCTGGCGAAAAAGTCTGAGGGAGAAGAGGCTTTCCGGGAATTTGCGGGTACGACAAAAATACTGGAATACAATGCCGTGGTAAGTAATGGTGTAACCAAAGGCAGCTCCGTAACAGTTGATAACCTGGAACCTGGAACAACTTATATTTATCAGGTGGGCGATGGAGTGAACTGGTCTTCGACAAGAGAGTTTACGACGACAGCTCCTACTAAAAAATTCTCGTTCAGCGCATTCGGGGATTTACAGGCATCATCAAATAACGGAATGAACAGGTATCTGGCGGCGGCAGAGACTATCGAGGCTATGCCTGAGAGACCCTTATTCAATCTTAACGTAGGTGATGTTGTGGACTCTGACGACCGTTATGATTGTTATTCGTACTATGGATATCTGTTTAACCAGCGTCCGGTTTTCTCGAATATCGATATAATATCCGGTTATGGAAACCATGAATATATGGGTAATCCCGATGCGGATAACGTTAAGTTTATGAATGGTCATCATCATGTTGATCCTTCTGACAAATATGATTCGAAGTTGGTTGGCACGGGCTCTTATGCAGCAGAGTACGGCAATATGCTTGTGCTGGCTTTGGACTGGGAGCATAGAGGCGGTGGTGCAACACCTTCCGCTATTATGGAGGAAACGGCAAAATGGATGGATGACGTATTGAGCAAGACGGACAAGACCTGGAAAATCGTTACATTGCATTATCCGATATTCCCCTCGGCCTCTACTCCGGGCTCACAAGGGATATTCGGCCCCATATTGGATAAACATAATGTCCAGATAGTATTTTGCGGACATGGTCATACTTATGAGCGTGTGCAGATATATCAGGGAAATAATCTGGTACCTCCGGGCGATAAACGTACTTTCGAGCCGGCGATCGGCGGAACTATGCATATCCAGCTTGGCGATATGACCAGTACGGGCAGAAACGCCAGATGGTTACATTGTGATGTTGACGGGAAGAAGATGACCGTTACCGTGAGAGATGCGAATAATAGTGTCGTAGAGAATGAATGTTTTACATTATATGCATCTCCGGTTAATGAGTATCCGGTTACTTTTAATACCGTGTCGGGTGAAGGTACGCTTACTGCTACGGTCGACGGTACCGAGATAACTTCCGGTTCACAAGTTCAGGAAGGAAAAGATGTGGTTTTCACCGCAACGCCGGATGCTTCTTACAAAGTAAAAGAGTGGAGGCTTAATAATACGGTTGTAAACGAAACTGAAACGACTTATACGCTTTCGGATTTGTCGGCCGCTGCAACGGTAACTGTGGCATTTGATATAAAATCAGGAGTAGATGATCTTTCTGCTCAGGCTATCAATGTGTACCCGAATCCGTTTGAGGATAAGTTACAGATTGCAGGTGCTGAAGATTGTACCCTGAAAGTGATAGATGTTGCAGGAACGGTAGTACATGTCCAGAAAATAACAGGTGAAAATGATGTAATTTCACTGGAAAGATTCTTGTCTGGAGTATATTTCTTTCATATAGAGAAAGATAAGCAGGTAAAGATTGTGAGAGTAATGAAGAAATAAGAGTATGCAGGAATGAATAAATATCGGCAACGGACATTAGTTCGTTGCCGATATTTGCTTTAATAAAATCAAAATTGAATTTATCATGATCCTTAAGGATTTTATTCTTAATTACAAAAAGGCGTTCGGCGAAAAGGTGGAACTGCCTCTTGCTTTTTGGTATTCGGATAATGCCATAGCGCAAACGGACAAAAAGGGTCATTGTATTTTTTCCCGGCTGAATGTTGTACGGAACGGTTACGGGATGAGTCTGAATGCGGGGAATATAGGGTGCGGAGGCGGTAAATTTTATTGCGGATTTGCCGAAATGCCTCCTTATGTACCTGATTTTGTTTCGCTTAAAGAGCATTATAAACAATCGCCCGGATTGGTTGAAGATATGCTGGCAAAAATAGATGTTCCCCGTACTGCTAAAAGTTACTTGAATTTTGCGAGAATAGATAAACTTGAGTCGTTCGGTGACGCAGAAGGATTACTGTTCTATGCCACGCCGGATATGTTGAGCGGGCTGGTGACATGGGCTGCGTTTGACAATAATGAAGAAGATGCCGTCATGTCTGTTTTCGGTTCCGGATGTGCCAATGCTATAACTTACGCGATACGGGAAAATAGTAAAGGCGGATATCGCTGCTTTTTAGGGTTGTTCGACCCTTCGGCCCGGCCGCATGTAGCGAGCAATATCATGACCTTTGTCATTCCGATGTCCCGTTTTAAAGTAATGAGCGGGACTTTATTGCAATCTTGTTTGTCCGGCACGCATGCCTGGAATAAAATACGGGAGCGGATCGAGCGCGAAGCAGAGTGATAGGTAAGGCGGGAAAAGGAAATGTTTCTTATAATATGAAAAGAGCCTGTAGATTTTTCCACAGGCTCTTTTTGTTGTTTTGAAGAATGGGTATCAAAAACCTTCTTCAGCTATATCTTCTTCTTCTCCTTGCAGTATCTCCCGTAAACGGTCGCGGTCAAGGATGATTATTTCTTTGGAATTGTAATCTATAATACCCGCTTCTTTTAATTCGTTAAGAGCATTAATAAAGACAGAACGCTGCACTCCGAAAAAAGAATATAGGTCTTTTTGCCGGCAGATAATACGTATGTCCGTCGATTTTCTTTGGGAAAAACTCAGTACCCAGAAAGCGAGTTTTTCTTTCATTTCCCCCGATGAGATGGAGAGGAAGGTTTCCAGGCTTTTTTGTGAACGTCGGGAGAGTATATTCAGCAGGTTAATCAGGAAAATGGATTCTCCCTGCATAATCTGTATGAACGTAGCTTTGTCTATTTGCATAATACCTGTGCTCTCAACGGCATAGAGATCGGCCGGATAGGTCGTGTTCTTTCCGAACATATGATTAGGAGCCAGTACGTTAGGTGAGTGTATGATCTCCGATATTTTTATTTTCCCGTTTTTATTTACCATTTCGGAACGTACGCTTCCCGATATGAGGAATTTAAGGTGGGTACATTCTTCTCCCCGCCGTACGATGGGTTCTCCCGGAGCATATTTAAGAAAATGGAATTTGGTTTTTTCAATTAATTCCGATATTTTGTTACGGCTTACTCCCTGAAAAAGCGGAAGCTGCATAAGGATTTCAAACATACTTTCCATAGGACGTGATAATTTTGTATTCAAAAATAAAAAAAAATATTCGAACCTTGGATATAAACATAAAAAACATCTTAATTGTTTAGAAACTATTGATTTCTTTTTTTTTCATTAACTTTGCGTCACTAAATGGAAAAGACATATGTTCGAGCAATTACATTTCAATTTTCAGGAAACTCTTAGTGCATTTATTATTTTGTTTGCGATAATAGATATTACCGGGCTTACTCCTATTATTATCGACTTGAAAAACAAGGGAAACAATATTAAGGCCGGTAAAGCGGCTATTTATTCGCTGGCGACTTTTATTGCATTCCTGTTCATGGGAAATATGATCCTTCAATTATTCCACGTGGATATATCTTCATTTGCTATAGCCGGTTCTCTGGTTATATTCGTAATGGCTATAGAAATGATATTCGGTGTTGAGATATTTCGTAACGACGGTCCGGAAGGATCGGCTACGATCGTACCTATCGTATTTCCGTTAATTGCCGGAGCCGGATCTTTTACTGCATTATTGTCGTTGAGAGCTATGTACAGCTTAACCAATATTATAATCGCTCTCGTACTGAATATCATCCTGATTTATGTGGTTATCCGTAATGTGCATTTACTGGAACGGTTATTGGGAAAAGGGGGGGTATATGTATTACGTAAGTTTTTCGGTATTATCTTGTTGGCGATTTCGGTACGGATGTTCTTGGAAAACTTGACTAAATTCTTGGAAACCTTGTAACATGAACGGTGCGGCTTTACTTCCGGTTTGAAATAGGACAGGAAGAAATTTTTACCGAACATAGAATATAACCCGGCAGAATCTGTTTTTTG
The DNA here is from genome assembly GCF_025567045.1 of Barnesiella propionica. Classification (NCBI taxonomy): domain Bacteria; kingdom Pseudomonadati; phylum Bacteroidota; class Bacteroidia; order Bacteroidales; family Barnesiellaceae; genus Barnesiella; species Barnesiella propionica. The sequence goes on from NZ_JAOQJK010000014.1 coordinate 13,157, forward strand.
TATTCTTCCGGGCTTTTTTTGCAGGATATGGGTAAATGATTGATTTATTAATATTTAATAAATAAATATGATAAATTTCCAAAATGCAGGTTAATATTTTATCGGTATTGGTTGTATATTACAATTGTATTTTTTATATTCGTAACAACTATAAATTATTTATCCCCTTGTGGGTTTGTTAACCTGATTTTAAAATAATTATATGAGTTATTTGAAGTTTGATAAGAGTTTGATGATAAATCTCGAGCAGTCGTTGCCCAAGGAGATTCTCCGAACCAATAAGGCAGGAGCATACCAGTGTACGACGATCGTGGATTGCAATACTCGCAAGCAGCATGGGCTTCTGGTAATACCGATTCCGGAACTGGACAGCGATAATCACGTTCTGCTCTCTTCTCTGGACGAAACGGTGATACAACACGGAGCCTCATTTAATCTCGGCTTGCATAAATATAAAGGAGATTGTTATAGCCCCAACGGGCATAAATATATCCGGGAGTTTAATTGTGAGGCAGTGCCGCAGACCATGTACAGGGTAGGAGGTGTTATCCTTACGAAAGAGAAAGTATTTATCTCTCATGAGAATCGTATTTTAATTAAATATACTTTGTTGGAGGCTCATTCTCCCACGACTTTGCAGTTCCGGCCTTTTCTGGCTTTCAGGAATGCGAATGCCTTGTGTCAGGAAAACTATGTGCTGGATCAAAGCTATGAAGAGGCGACTAACGGCATAAGTTGTTGTCTGTATGAAGGATATCCCCGGTTATATATGCAATTTAATAAAGCGGTGACATTCACTCCCGATCCTCATTGGTATAAGGGAATTGAGTATATCAAAGACCAGGAGAGAGGTTATCCTTATCAGGAAGATCTTTATGTTCCAGGATATTTCGAAATGTCCATAAAAAAAGGTGAAAGTATCATTTTCTCCGCCGGAGTAGGCGAGGCGAAACCCCGCTCGTTTACCCGTACTTATGAGGAGGAGATTATGAACAGGACACGTAGATCGAGCTTTTTTAATTGCCTGAAAAATTCGGCGGAACAATTATGTATCAAAGAACGGAAAGGTAATTACCTGTTGGCCGGCTATCCGTGGTTTAAAGTTCGTGCCCGGGATGAATTCATCGGTTTACCCGGATGTACATTGGCTATCGATGATATTCCTGCTTTCGAGGCAGTCATGAAAACCGCGGAACGGGCGTTGAAACGTTTTATGAGCGAAGGACACAAAGACGAAATGATACAGGAGATAGATTCTCCCGATGTATTATTATGGGCCATATGGACAATCCAGCAATATGCCAAAGAAACGGGGCTGGAAAATTGTCTTGAAAAATACGGTAAACTGGTTTCTGATATTCTGGACTATATTATTAAAGATAAACATCCGAACCTTTTTTTGCATGAGAACAGTTTGCTGTATTCAAATGGCAAGGATCATGTTATTTCATGGATGAATGCTACGGTGGACGGACGTCCTGTAACTCCTCGCAGCGGATATCTTGTAGAGTTTAACGCATTATGGTATAATGCTCTCTATTTTGCCGCGGCTCTGCATCAATCTGTTCCAGGAATGGAAGCTAAATGCGACCAGTGGAAGAAAATAGGGGAAGAGGCCGGTGTTTCTTTTGTAGATATGTTTCTGAATGATTCGGGTTATCTGTTCGATTATGTAGACGGTAATTTTGCCGACTGGAGCGTACGTCCTAATATGTTGTGGGCTTTAGCTCTTGAATATACACCTCTGGATAAAAAGCAGAGAAAGACGGTTCTCGAAGTCGTTACCAGAGAACTGCTCACCCCTAAGGGTATACGTACGTTAAGCCCTAAAAGTTATGGTTATAACCCTACATACGTAGGTTCGGAAATCGAGCGTGCCTATGCATATCATCAGGGCCCTTCGCGTCCCTGGTTGATGGGAGCATACGCCGAAGCTTATTTGAAGGTTTTCGGAATGAGCGGTGTCTCTTTTCTGGAACGTATGCTTATCGGGTATGAAGACGAAATGTCGCAGGGATGTATAGGATCGTTATCCGAGTTATACGACGGTAATCCTCCTTTTACGGGACGCGGAGCCATCAGTTATGCTGCCAATGTAGGCGAAATATTGAGAGTACTGAATTTATTGAAGAAATATAATATCTGATATCATGAAAGCATTAATGTTCGGGTGGGAATTTCCACCGCATATCCTCGGGGGATTGGGGACAGCCAGTTATGGCCTTACGAAAGGCATGGCGGAATGCGGAGATATGGATATTACATTCGTTATACCTAAACCACGCGGGGACGAGGATAAAAGTTTCGCGCATATTGTAGGAGCCGGAAATACTCCGGTCGCCTGGAGAGATGTGAATTGGGATTATGTACAGAACCGCCTGGGGAATGTCATGGATCCTCAGGAATATTACGATCTCAGAGACCATATTTATGCCGATTTTAATTATTTGCGTACCAACGATCTGGGATGTATAGAATTTTCGGGACGTTATCCCGATAACCTGCTGGAAGAGATAAATAATTATTCTATCGTGGCGGGGGTAATAGCGAGAACTTATCCATGCGATGTTATCCATTCGCACGACTGGCTGACTTATCCGGCCGGAATACATGCGAAACAGGTAACGGGCAAACCTCTGGTCATTCATGTACATGCTACCGACTTTGACCGCAGCCGGGGAAATGTAAATCCTGTAGTGTACAATATAGAAAAAGACGGTATGGATAATGCCGACCATATTATAACCGTGAGTAATCTGACCCGGCAAACGGTAATAGAGAAATATCATATCGATCCGGCTAAGGTAACTACCGTTCATAATGCCGTTGAGCCGTTGAGCGAGGAGATAAAATCTATTGTGGTAGCTCGTAATACCCGGGATAAAGTCGTAACTTTTCTGGGACGTATTACGATGCAGAAGGGACCTGAATATTTTGTGGAGGCTGCTGCACGGGTTTTGGAGAAGACAAATAACGTGCGTTTCGTTATGGCCGGCAGCGGGGACATGATGAACAAGATGATAGATCTCGCTGCTAAACGCAACATATCCGACCGTTTTCATTTTACGGGTTTCCTCAAAGGAAAGCAGGTATATGAGATGTTGAAGGCCAGTGACGTATATATCATGCCTTCAGTGTCGGAACCTTTCGGAATATCTCCGTTGGAAGCTATGCAAGTGGGAGTTCCCTCTATCATATCCAAACAGTCGGGTTGTGCCGAAATCCTTACCAATGTGGTGAAAACCGATTACTGGGATATCGATGCCATGGCCGATGCCGTATATTCTATTATTACTTATCCGGCAATGTATAACCAGATGAAAGAAGAGGGTTTAAAAGAGGTCGATGAGATAAAATGGGTATATGCCGGAAAGAAAGTCATCGACATTTATCACAGGGTGATAGGATATTAATATGAATAAAAAATGAAAAAATACCATAAGATATGAAGACCATCTGTTTTTATTTTCAGATTCATCAACCATTCCGTTTGAAACGTTACCGGTTTTTCGATATAGGTAATGACCATTACTATTATGATGATTTCAGCAATGATGATATAATTACCCGCATAGCACATCGTTCTTATTTGCCTGCTAATGAAGCGTTGCTGGAAATGATTAAGAGTTCTAACGGCAGGTTTAAAGTTGCCTTCTCCATTTCGGGAGTCGCATTGGAACAATTGGAAATGTATGTCCCGGAATTTATTGACAGCATGAAAGAACTGGCGAAGACCGGTTGCGTGGAGTTTCTTTCCGAAACTTATGCACATTCTCTGGCTTCATTGAAAGACCCCGAAGAATTTCGTTTACAGGTAAAAGCCCATGATGATAAGATTGAGTCTTTGTTCGGACAGCGTCCCCGGGTATTCCGGAATACCGAGCTGATCTATTCCGACGATATCGCTTCCCTTATCGCGTCTATGGGATTCAAAGGCGTTATTACCGAAGGGGCCAAACATATATTGGGATGGAAGAGTCCTAATTATGTATATCATTCGGCATCGGCTTCCAAATTAAAATTGCTGTTGAAAAATTATAAGATAAGTGATGATATTTCGTTCCGTTTTTCTAATTATGAATGGAGCGAATATCCTCTTACCGCCGATAAGTTTATCGGCTGGATCGATCAATATCCTGCAGAGGAACAGATCGTAAATTTATTTATGAATTATGAAACGCTGGGAGAGCTTCAATCCCGGGAGACCGGTATATTTGAATTTATGAAAGCTTTGCCGCGTTTTGCTGAAGAGCATGGAGTGGGATTTTGTACTCCTTATGAGGCTATTTCGAAATTGAAATCGGTGGGAGCACTTTCTGTTCCGTATCCTATTTCCTGGGCCGACGAGGCTCGTGATACCAGCGCATGGCTCGGAAACCGTTTGCAAAACGAAGCTTTCGATAAATTATATTCGATTGCCGAAAGAGTAAGACTATGTGATGATAAGCGCTTAAAACAGGACTGGAATTACTTGCAAGCCAGCGATCACTTTTATTATATGTGTACCAAGCATCTTTCCGATGGTGCGGTGCACAGCCATTACAGCCCGTATGAAACACCCTATGAAGCGTTTACCAATTATATGAACGTATTGAGTGATTTCATTGTACGGGTAGAAGCCCAGTATCCGTTATCTATTGAAAATGAAGAGTTGAACGCATTGCTTACGACTATACGGAATCAAGCGGCTGAAATAGAGATGCTCCAAAAAGAATTGAAATCGGCACGTACGGAAAAGTTGAGTAAAAAAACAGCAACGAAAAAAGACTCTGCAAAAAAGAACGAATTGCAAAAAGCAGAGAATACAAAAAACGTATCTGCTAAGAAAATAACTAAAAAAAACGATTAAAGCTTTTTAGCTTGCCGTAAAAGGACGGGGAAACGGATTATGATGGAGAATAGTCTGTTCCCCGTTTTTTGATTTAATGAGTTTAAATAATTGGAGATGAACTCATCGGGGCCCGTAAAAAGGCATTTATAAGTCATATAAAATACAGGACAGGAAAGATGGATATTTCAAATAAATATCGTATATTCGTTTCCTGTTTTTCTATTCCGGACGGGAAGATGAAAAATAGGATTATTTATTTAAACTGAAGAGCTATGAAACATTTTCCGGAATCAGAATTTATTATCAATCAGGATGGTAGTGTATTTCATTTGCATTTGCTTCCCGAACAGTTGGCCGACAAGATTATCCTGGTAGGAGATCCGGGTCGGGTGAATTTAGTTGCTTCTTTTTTTGATTCTCGCGATTTTGAGGTATCAAGCCGTGAGTTTCACACAATAGGCGGAACCTATAAAGGAAAACGGCTGATGTGCATTTCGCACGGTATAGGCACAGATAATATAGATATTGTCGTTAATGAGCTGGATGCGTTAGCGAATATCGATTTTAAGACCCGGTATGAAAAGCCCGAATTCCGCCAGTTGACTTTGGTGCGTATCGGTACTTCCGGCGGCCTGCAACCCCATGTACCTATCGGTACGCCCGTTATAGCCCGGAAATCCATAGGCTTTGACGGTGTGCTTAATTTTTACGCTGGCCGTAATGAAGTATGCGACCTGGATTTTGAGAGAGCTTTTTGCGATTTTGTAAAGTGGAATCCGTTATGGGCTGCTCCTTATGTAATAGATTCGGATGCCGAACTCGTAGAACGTATAGGATGTGATGATATGGTAAGGGGTGTGACAATATCGGCGAACGGGTTTTATGGTCCTCAGGGCAGGGAGTTACGTATTCCGTTGGCTGATAAAGATCTGAATAAAAAAATAGAGGCTTTTAAATACGGCGGTCATGTAGTAACGAATTACGAAATGGAGAGTTCGGCGTTGGCAGGATTATCCAAGCTGATGGGGCATAAGGCTATGACGGTGTGCAGTATTATTGCGAACCGTGTTGCCAAGCATGCTAATCCTAATTATAAGACTGCGATCGGCGACCTTATTGTTACCGTATTGGACCGTATTTGATGAAAACTAAAGGCTGCCCACGGGGTAGCTTTTTCATTATAAATATTTCAAGGTAGAATGAGATGAAACGTTGTTTGTCATTTTTTTTCTTTTTCTTTCCGGCACTGGCTATCTCCCAGAATGACGATATGAAAATGATTTCGCAGAAAGATGCTTCGGAATTATGGACTGCTACCTGGTTTGAGGCGCCTATTATAGAACCTGAGGAGGACGGAGATGCTGAAACGGACACGGTGCAGCGTCCTGATCCGATCGGTTATAAAGGAGCAAATTTCCAACGGTTTTATATTCGTTTTTCGACCGTCGTTAAAACTGCAGGTAATATGCTGGAGTATACGGTAACGGGTACTACGGGAAAGAATGCGGAAAATCCGTTTAAAGGAAACATGGTTATAACTTCCTGCGAGACTTTTACCGAACCGGAATTTCCCGGTATTATCCAGGGAACATTAGAAGGTACTTATCAATTTAAAGAGTCCGGTTCCGGAGTATATACGGGTACGTTTACTTCGGATTTTTATCTGGATAGAACGGGGCAGGTCCGCTATAACGGTTTATGGTTCGATGCGGATGCTTATTGTAACAATCAATTCGATGGCTATTATACCGACAGCCGGACGGGAAAGAAACTTCGTTGCAACTGGGGGGATTTTCGTATTCCCGATAGTGATGCATTGGATATTGGAGAGGGGGAATTTGTTCCCAGTCCCAAATATGTCAGGAATGGCTGGGAAGATATGATGTATAATGAATAAAAGCCCTTGTAAAATCCCTTATCAACTATATGACGAGGGATTTATTTTTACGAAAAGGATATAATTATATGGTCCGGATTCCTGCTTTACGGGAAGTCTGCAGGGGGATTACTTTTTTACCTTTCTAAGCCATCTTCTTATCAGGTAGTGGCTGCATAGTAATCCGGTAATAGCTCCGGCACTGTTGGCTGCAAAGTCATACCAATCCGCTGAACGTCCCATTCCCATATACCCTTGTAACAGTTCTATCCCCCCTCCGAGTAAAATAGCTGAGATGCACGCGATGATTGTTTGCTGTGTTCTGTATTTATTGAACGGGTCCTGACGATACAGGTCGAAACAAAAAACAAGGATTAATCCTCCATACATACAAAAATGCACTACTTTATCCGCTCCTTTGAATAAATGTAGTTTATCTGCATCGGGTATGGGAGCCGGCGCCAGGGACAGATATAATATGGCACATAAAACTATCAGGGTGGGCAGATAACGGTGAAGAAATGACAAGTTCATATTCTTTAAATATTTATTGGTTACAAATATATATAAAAAAAAGAGACCGCCATAAATTTGGTGTAGGATGGAAGAAGTATCAAATTATAAGTTAAAACCGTTCAAAAGCTAAAAATGTTTTGTTTTGTTGCTATGAAATAACTACTTTTGTCATTTTGAGAAAATAATGCATATTTATGAGTAAAGAACGTATCACATTTGCTACTAAATTAGGTGTGGTCGCAGCAACTGTAGGTTCGGCGGTAGGTTTGGGCAATATATGGCGTTTCCCTTATGAGACAGGGCAGAACGGCGGCGGAGCTTTCCTGCTGGTATATATTGCTTGTGTTTTGTTATTGGGTATTCCTGTTATGACTACCGAATTTTCTATCGGGCGTGCATCTCGCTCCGATGCCAACGGAGCTTTCAAGAAGTTGTCACCGGGCACAAAGTGGCATTATGTAGGTTTTCTGGGTATTTTTGCTTCGGTTTTTATTCTGGGGTATTATATGGTCGTAGCAGGTTGGACGGCCGAATACCTGTACCAGTCATTAACGGGGGGATTATTGAACAAGACGCCCGAAGATTTCAGGGCGGAGCTTACCGCGTTTACTCAAAGTGATTACCGTCCGTTGATATGGGTATATCTCTTTATCTTGTTTAATTTCCTGATCATTTCGAGAGGAGTGCAAAAGGGAATAGAGAAAGCATCTAATTTCCTGATGCCGTTACTTTTTCTTATTATGTTGGTTTTCTGTATCCGGTCTCTGTTTCTTCACGGGGCGCCTGAAGGATTGCAATATTTGTTTAATCCTGATTTTTCTAAAATAACTCCTCAGGTGGTACTGAGGGCTATGGGACAGGCTTTTTTCTCTATGAGCCTGGGAATGGGAATATTATTGACATACGGTTCTTATTTCCGTAAAAATACGTCATTGGTGAAAACAGCAGGGACTGTTTCATTATTGGATATGGTGGTTGCCGTACTGGCCGGTGTTATTATATTTCCTGCCGTGTTTTCTTTCGGTATCAGTCCCTCTCAAGGTCCCGAGCTGGTATTTGTTACGTTGCCCAATATTTTCGGTAAAATGCCTGCTCCGGTACTTTGGTCGTCATTGTTTTTCTTACTGTTGTCCGTCGCTGCTCTTACTTCCACTATTTCATTGTGTGAAGTAGCCGTGGCTTTTTTCATAGAACAGATGAAATTTACCCGGCGGAAAGCTACGCTTTTACTGACAAGTATCGTATTTGTTTTAAGTACGCTTTGTTCTCTTTCTTCAGGTTCGTTATCGGGTGTGTCCATATTCGGAAAGAATATATTCGATTTTTGCGATTACATATCGGCTAATATTCTGTTACCCGTGAGTGCATTACTGATTACTGTTTATGCAGGTTGGGTTCTGGACCGCCGGATATTGAAAGATCAGTTAAATAACGGCGGGACGTTACGTGTCTGGTATATGAGACCGTTATTGTTTTGTATCCGTTATCTGGCTCCGGTAGTGATAACTCTTATATTTTTATCCGGTTTGGGAATGTTTTGATGAAGAAGGATAAATACAGATACTTTACGATGTCCCGGGGAGAAAGAAGGGCTATGGCGGTAGTGATAATATTGTTATCGGTAATATTATGCATACGTTTTTTGTTACCACGAAAAGAAACCATACATTTGCCGGATGAAGACAATGCCTTGTTCCGGCAGGAAATAATAGAGTTTAATAAAAATTTGTCTCCGGTATCTTTGGATCAAAAAGATAGTTCTTCCGTTTCCCGAAAGAAAGTACGCAAGCGGAAAGAAAGTACGCACAAACCGTCCGAGCATTTTGAAGTCCCGCGCCTGGAAGAGCATACAAAAAAATAAGTTATAATAATGAGTGAAAAGAGAGTGACATTTGCTACCAAACTGGGAGTAATTGCAACGGCCGTCGGGTCGGCTGTCGGGTTAGGAAATATCTGGCGATTCCCTTATGAAACCGGACAGCACGGCGGAGCTGCATTCCTTTTAATTTATATCGGTTGTATTTTGTTACTGGGTATTCCCGTGGTATTGGCGGAGTTTATTATAGGCAGAGGCTCGCATAGTAATGTGTCCGGAGCTTTCAGGAAGCTATCGCCCGGTACGGGATGGCATTATATAAGTTATCTGGGGATTACCGCTGCGGTACTTATTATGAGTTTTTATTCGGTAATTGCCGGCTGGACGATGGAATATACTTACCAGGCGTTGATAGACAGTTTCGGAAGTCATACTCCGGAAGAATTCCAGCAGGATTTTACTGCATTTACCAGTAGTCCGTTGCGCCCTATATTCTGGACATTTCTTTTCCTGGGTATAAATTATGTTATTATAAACCGTGGAGTGCAGAACGGGATAGAGAAGTATTCCAACGTAATGATGCCTTTACTGTTCCTTTTGCTCCTGGTCTTTTGTGTCCGTTCCATTACTTTACCGGGTGCGGGTGCAGGATTGTCTTACTTGTTCGACCCTGATTTTTCTAAAATCGATTCTTCCGTCGTTTTAGGTGCTATGGGGCAGGCTTTTTTCTCATTGAGTCTTGGCATGGGGACATTGATTACCTATTCATCCTATTTTTCTTCCCGGACAAAACTGGTGAGGAGTGCAACTACGATAGCGGCTTTTGACACGCTTGTAGCGGTTTTGGCGGGTATAATTATTTTTCCTGCGGTATTTACGTTCGGTATCAGCCCGTCTCAAGGCCCCGAGCTTGTGTTTATTACTTTGCCTCATGTGTTCCAGCAAATGCCCGGGGCGTATATATGGTCGGTATTATTTTTTATATTATTGTTTCTGGCATCACTTACATCCACGATATCGATGTGCGAAATATCTGTCGCTTTTTTCACCGAAGAACGTAAAATGTCGAGAAAGAAAGCATCGTTATTGCATATAAGTGCTTGTGCTGTCTTGGGAGTGTTATGTTCGCTTTCGTTCGGTGTATTATCAGAGGCTACATTATTCGGACGTACCGTGTTCGGTTGGTGCGATTTCTTGTCTTCCAATATATTGCTTCCGTTGGGAGGAATGCTTATTTCCATTTATGTAGGATGGGTTCTCGATAAGAAAGTGATACGAAAGGAAATGACGAATAACGGGGAGTTAAGAACGAGACTGGCCCGTATATTGGTATTCGTATTACGTTACATTGCACCTACGGCTATTATCTTAATATTTCTCGGCGGTTTAGGGGTATTCTGAATAAATTGAGTAAAACCTGCTTAAAAAAAGAATATATTTCCGAGAAAAAAACTTATCTTCGTTTTGTAAATCAAATGCAGTGGAATAATGTCTTTACGTAAAGAAAAGATGTCGATAAATCTGAAGGGTTCTTTGTTTTCTCTGGACGAACCTCTTGTCATGGGGATATTGAACGTAACGCCCGATTCTTTCTATTCAGGTAGCCGTTGTCAAAGCGAACAAGCTATTATGCGACGTGCTGAAGATATTGTAAATGAGGGGGGGGCAATTATTGACGTAGGGGCTTATTCATCCCGTCCGCAGGCTGAGAATATTCCGGAAGAGGAGGAGATGAAACGTCTCGGGTTTGCGCTGGAGATCATCAGACGTAAATATCCCGATGTTCCGGTGTCGGTAGATACGTTCAGGGCGAGTGTGGCTTGGCGTTGTGTGGAAGAATACGGGGTGGCCGTCATTAATGATATTTCAGGGGGAGAGCTTGACAAAAATATGTTTGAAACCGTTGCTCGTTTGCAGGTTCCATATATTTTAATGCATATGCGCGGTACGCCGCGGGATATGATGAGGCATACGCATTATGAAAATCTCATAGCGGAAATGTTGCTGTATTTCTCGGAGCGGGTAGAACGTCTTACAAGTATGGGTGTAAACGATATAATTATCGATCCGGGTTTCGGTTTTAGCAAAACGTTGGACGATAATTATTTATTAATGAATCGCTTGGAAGAGTTTACCGTATTCGGGTTTCCTTTATTGGTAGGTGTTTCGCGTAAATCGATGATTTATAAATACTTTGGGACTACTCCGGCGGAAAGTTTGACTGGTACGACGGTGCTGAATACCCTGGCCTTATCGAAAGGCGCCGGTATTTTGCGTGTACATGACGTGAAAGAAGCGGTGGAAGCGGTTAAATTGGTTCAGAAAACTTTTTCATCAAGATAAAATATGCTTCAGTTTGGTATAAAAGACGCAATAGATATACTCATCGTAGCATTGTTGCTTTACAATGTTTACAAGATGATGAAGGAGTCGGGAACGATTAATATTTTTATGGGAGTCCTTGCCTTCGTAGGAGTGTGGATTGTCGTTACTCAGATATTGGATATGCGGCTTATAGGAGCTATTATGGATAAATTTATGAGTATAGGTTTGCTTATTCTTGTAATATTGTTCCAGGATGAGATACGAAGGTTCCTGCTTGAAATAGGTTCTCATAAACGGTGGCGTTTTATGCTGAGTTGGTTGAAAAAGGGCCGGAACGATGAGGGAGAACGTAAACCTTATGTAATGCAGGTCGTATATGCTTGTATGAGTATGTCTAAGACCAAGACAGGAGCATTGATAGTGATAGAAGGTTCAATGCCTTTGGATACATATGAGCGTACGGGAGATGTGATTAATGCTAATGTGAATGCTCTTCTTCTCGAAAATATTTTTTTTAAAAACAGTCCTTTGCATGACGGAGCTGTGATTATTGCCGATAACCGTATTAAAGCCGCAGGTTGTATCCTTCCTGTGTCGCACAGTAACGATATTCCCAAATCGTTAGGATTAAGGCACCGTTCGGCTTTGGGTATTTCCCAGGAGACCGATGCGACTGCGGTTGTCGTTTCGGAGGAAACAGGTAATATATCAGTAGCTCATAACGGAAAGCTTCATTTGAAATTATCGGGTAAAGACCTCGAAAATATATTATCCCAGGATTTTATCTAATATTTTTTTATATATCTTTTATCAATAGATATGTATTCTCGTACATGATTTTATCTCATTTTTCGGAATTACCTAATGAGTTTGTATAATATTCCGGAAAATCCTGAATCGTTTTCCCGGACGAAGTAAATGGGCAGGTCTGATATGTAAATTCCAAGTCGTTTTATTTGTCTTTTTTTATGTACGTTATTTTCTATCTAAGCTTCTGGCTATAAATACCGATTAATCCAATTTGTAACTCCGAATGATAAATTCATGTCGGGCCGGTTTTCTGTATTCCTTCTTAGTCCGTAAATGAAGAGAGGCAACCTTCCCGATCGCCTCTCTTGATAACAACACCTTAAATAATGATAGTGTACACTCGTTTTATGCATGAATAGATTAATGTTATAAAATGAATCTTTATTGCTTAACCCTTAAGTACACTATACATGTTGTATCATATATGATACTCATGATGCAAAGATAATGTAAAATATTTGTGTATCACAATTGATACGAAAAAAAATGACATATGAAGAAGAGATAAAAAAAATAGCGGCGAATATAAAGAAGATACGCCTTTCAAAAGGGCTGACCGTACAGGAGTTGGCCTGGCGTTGTGATATTGAAAGATCTAATATGAGCCGTATAGAATCTGGCAGAAGTAATTTGACTGTAAAGACGCTTTGCTTGATATGCCGGGCTTTAAATATAGAATTGTCAGATTTATTATAATAGATTTGTTTTTTTTGTCTTTTTAGTGTTTTGAGATATTTAATTGGAGCTTTTTTAATCAAAATACCCTGTTCATCGAACAGGGTATTTTGATTTTTCAGAATAATTATTCAAGGATAAGTTGTATCATTTTTTCGGTCGCTTCAGAAATACCATCCGCGTTTTTACCACCGGCCTGGGCGAAATGAGGCTGGCCTCCGCCTCCTCCCTGAATAAGTTTAGCCGCTTCTCTGATAATGGCCGATGCGTTTTTTCCTTCATCGACGAGATTATCGCTAAGCATGATCGTTAACAGGGGTTTTCCCGAATTATCAGTAGTACCGGCAACGAAAGCCAGGTTTTCCATGATTTCTCCCCGTAACTGGAATGCGATCCCTTTTACGATCTCGGGAGCCATAATGGAATTGAAGCGTATCAACCGTATGCCGTTGTGAAGTTCGGCTTGCTGTATAAGTTTCTGCTTGATATTTATCATTTTTTCCTTTACGAATTCTTCAGCTTGTTTTTTCAATTCTGAATTTTCTTCTATCGCTTTGTGTATAGCCAAAGTAAGATTAGGGGCGTTGTTAAATAGAGTGCTGATCTCTTTCAACGTACTTTGCAGGGCATTGATCGTATCTTCTACTTTTTTCCCGGTAATGGCTTCGATGCGCCGTATACCGGCAGCAATGGAACTTTCTCCTATGATACGGATCATACCGATGTTTCCGGTGTTGCGTACGTGTGTACCGCCGCATAGTTCCACGGAAGAACCGTATTTTACTACTCTCACTTCTTCTCCATACTTTTCACCGAACAAGGCCATCGCGCCCATTTTACGGGCTTCTTCAATCGGCATACAACGATGTTCATCCAGTTCGATAGCTTCTCTTACTTTAGCATTTGCCAGAGATTCAACCTGTCTTAATTCTTTCTCGGTTACTTTTTGGAAATGGGAGAAGTCGAAACGCAGGGATTCGGGCGATACGTATGAACCTTTCTGTTCTACGTGCGTGCCCAAAACTTCCCGTAAAGCTTCATGCAATAAGTGGGTTGCCGTGTGGTTGCAGGAAATAGCCATGCGGTTTTCTTTATTGATAGCTGCCCGGAATGTTACCGTAACGTTTTCCGGCAATTTCTCGGTGAAATGTACCCCCAGGTTGTTTTCCCGTTTCGTCTGAATTATTTCTATTACTTCGTCTTCATGGATCAATGTACCTGTATCGCCTACTTGACCTCCCATTTCGGCATAGAACGGTGTACGGTCGAGAACCAATTGATATAATTCTTTATTTTTTTGTTTGATCTTTCTGTAACGTAATATTTCAGCATCGCATTCGGTCAGATCGTATCCTACGAATTCAGGTTCTCCTTCTTTCAATATAACCCAGTCGCCTGTTTCTATGGCAGCAGCATTTCGCGCACGCTCCTTTTGTAGTTGCATTTGTGCGTTGAATTCTTCTGTATTTACCGTCAGGCCGTTTTCTTTCAGGATAAGTTCAGTAAGATCCAGAGGGAAACCGTAAGTATCATAAAGTGTGAAAGCGTCTTTCCCGTCAATCTCTGTTTTTCCTGCCGTTTTAGCTTCTTCCATGGTTTTGTCCAGTAATTTGATACCGGTCTCCAGTGTGCGGAGGAATGCTTCTTCTTCTTCTTTGATAACTTTTTCTATCAATGTTTTTTGTGCGGGTAATTCGGGATAAGCCTCACCCATTGTTTCTATAAGAATATCTATGAGTTTATACATGAAGGCTTGCCGGCGTCCGAGGAATGTGTATCCATAGCGGACAGCACGGCGAAGGATACGGCGGATAACATAACCTGCTTTAGCATTCGAGGGTAATTGTCCGTCGGTGATAGAGAATGCAATAGTGCGTATATGGTCCGCTATGACACGCATAGCGATATCATCCTGTTCGTTCTTACCGTAAGTTTTACCGCACATTTCACCTATAACCTTGATAATAGGTTGGAATACGTCTGTATCGTAATTTGATGTTTTTCCCTGCAGAGCCATGCAAAGACGTTCAAATCCCATGCCGGTATCGATGACTTTAGCAGGAAGTCCTTCCAGGGAGCCGTCGGCTTTGCGGTTGTATTGCATGAATACCAGATTCCATATTTCAATGACTTGGGGATGGCTTTGGTTTACCAGGGAAAGTCCGTTTACGGCAGCCCGTTCTTCTTCACTTCTTAGGTCTATATGGATCTCGGAACACGGACCGCATGGACCGGTTTCTCCCATTTCCCAGAAATTATCGTGACGGTTGCCGTTTATGATATGTTCTTTCGGCAAGTGTTTTTCCCAATAGGAGGCCGCTTCGTTGTCACGTTCCAAACCTTCGGGTTCGTAACCTTCGAATACGGTGGCGTAAAGTCTGTCTGGATTAAGCTTGAGCACATCTACCAGATATTCCCAGGCCCAGTCGATAGCTTCTTTCTTGAAATAGTCGCCGAAAGACCAGTTTCCCAGCATTTCGAACATGGTATGGTGGTATGTGTCCAGTCCTACTTCTTCGAGATCGTTATGTTTACCGCTTACACGCAAACATTTTTGAGAGTCCGCCGCTCGTTTGTATTTAGCCGGTCTGTTGCCGAGGATAATATCTTTGAACTGGTTCATACCTGCGTTGGTAAACATCAGTGTAGGATCATCCTTGATTACCATAGGAGCCGAAGGGACTATCTGATGCCCTTTGGACCGGAAGAACTGCTTAAATGATTCGCGGGTTTCTTTTGCTGTAAGCATATCAAAAAATTTAAAATTAATGTTTCTGCGGAGGCGCCACTACGTTAACAGGTGACTAAATCCATTCCTCCAGTATTAATATTCTGAAAAACAGTTTGCAAAAATAGTCTAAAATATTATTTTTGTGGCTATCTACGGCTAAAAAAATACTTAATAACGGGTGATTTTACCCGAATGGCTGTAGTGTTATGGAAGCGCATGCTTAGATTTCATGAGTAAAAAAATATTTTACATATATAATCCTAATACATTAAGTTACGAACGGGTATATCCTTCGCTGCGGAAACGCTTTTTTATCGTGCTGAGGCATTTGTTTGTCGGTGCGTTGCTGAGTGTGTGCGTGATAGCCGGTCTCTATTTTTGGGTAGGATCTCCTAAGGAAAAGATACTGAAGATGGAGAATGAGCAGATGCAGACTCAATACAGATTATTATCCAAACGTCTGGATGAAGCTTTGACGGTAATGAGCGATTTGCAACAAAGAGATGACAACCTGTACCGGGTGATTTTACAGGCCGATCCGGTAAGCCAGGCTGTCCGTACGGCCGGTAGTGGGAATTTGGATCGCTACAGGGAGCTATCCAAGATGAACGATGCGGACTTGGTTATTTCAACCACTCAGAAAGTAGACCAGTTGGCCCGTCAGGTATATGTACAGAGCAATTCGATGGATGAGCTCGTTGATCTGGCAAAAGGCCAGGAAGAACGCCTGAAACATATTCCGGCTATACAGCCTGTCTCTAACAAGAACCTGAAAAAGACGGCTTCGGGATACGGATACCGGGTAGATCCTGTATATAAGACGAGAAAATTCCATGAGGGGATGGATTTTGCAGCTGATATTGGTACGCCTGTATATGCCACGGGGAATGGAACAGTAGTTGAAACGGGCTGGAAACAGGGGTATGGAAATACGGTGCTGGTTGATCACGGTTATAATTATAAGACGAGATACGCCCATTTGAGTAAAATATTGGTCAATAAGGGGCAGAAAGTCGTACGGGGAGAAGAAATAGCCCTTGTGGGGAATACGGGTAAATCTACCGGACCTCATTTGCACTATGAAGTCCTTTATAAAGGAAAACCCGATAACCCCGTGAATTATTATTTCTTCGATTTATCTCCCGAAGATTATGATCGTATGATACAATTAGCTGAAAATCAGGGACGTGTAATGGATTGATATTATGGGAACGGCAGAAGAAAAAATGTATTACAGTATAGGAGAAGTGGCTGGCATGTTCAAGGTACAGGAAAGTACCCTGCGTTATTGGGAAAAAGAGTTTCCCTTGATAAGTCCCAGAAAATCTCCCGGGGGTACCCGGTATTACAGTAATAAGGATATCGGGGACGTAGGGCTTATCTATTATTTGTTGAAGGAAAAAAAACTGACGCTTGCGGGCGCGAAAAAATTACTGAAAGATAATAAGGCGGGGGTGACCCGTACGCACGAAGTTATAGACCGGCTTAAAAAAATACGCACGGAGATTGTTGCGATTATAAAAGAAATGGAATAATCTGTTCCAGATGTATGAAAATATAAAACACAGCCCCGGTAAGCCTTTGATTTACCGGGGTTGTGTTTTATGTTTTGTATGGTTTATTCGCGGAAGTAAACGCGTTTTACACGTCCCGAGACCGAAGTAAGAATCTCATAAGGGATTGTACCGAGAATATCGGCGATTTCGGTAACAGGTAAGTTTTCACCGAATATTTCAACCCGGTCTCCTTCTTTACAGTCGATATCCGTTACATCTATCATACATACGTCCATACATATATTGCCGACGATAGGAGCTTTGCACCCGTTTACAAAGACATATCCGTTTCTGTTTCCCAAGTGACGGTCCATACCGTCGGCGTACCCGATAGGTATGGCGGCGATACGTGACGGTCTTTCAAGAACTTCTTTCCGGCTATAGCCTACACTTTCTCCGCTTTTGAGTTCTTTGATCTGCAATATGGTTGTTTTAAGTGTGCTTACGGTCTTTAATCCTTCGTCCGTATTGGAGGGGGAGACACCATATAATCCGATACCGAGACGTACCATATCCATCTGTTCGTTGGTGAAACGCGATATTCCCGCCGTATTGAGCATATGACGGAGTATTTTATGCTTGGATGTCGATTGCAGTTGTGTAGCGCAGTGTTTGAATATACTCAATTGTTCTTTCGAGAACGTGTCGAAGCATTTTTCATCACTGCCGGCGAAATGAGAGAATACCGAGCGGGCCAGTATTTCGGTTTGTCCGTTGAGTATTTCTAAGAGCTTAGGCATATCGTCCCCGGTAAAGCCAAGCCGGTGCATGCCGGAATCGATCTTGATGTGTACGGGATAACCCGTAACGCCCAGCTTTTCTCCTTCTTTAATAATAGCTTCCAGTAATTTGAAGCTGTATATTTCCGGTTCGAGATGATAACTGAATAATGTGCGGAAACTACTCATTTCGGGATTCATTACGATGATAGGCATTGTAATCCCGGCTTTTCTTAATTCCGCTCCTTCATCGGCAACTGCCACGGCGAGATAATCTGCTCCCTGATCCTGCAGGGTTTTGGCAATTTCGTAAGAGCCTGCACCATAACCGAAGGCTTTTACCATACAGATGATCTTGGTCTTGGGATTCAGCTTTTTGCGGAATTGGTTATAATTGTGGATCATTGCATCCAGACTGACTTCAAGGATAGTTTCATGCTGTTTGAGTTCTAATGCTTCGGAGATCAGTTCGAAATTAAAATCGCGGGCGCCCTTGATCAGGATGAGTTCGTTATGGAATAATCCGCTGGGTTGCAGGTCTATAAAATCCTGTGTCGAACTGTAAAATTCTTTTTCAACATTGAATAAATAAGCATTATCGGAGATTATAGGGCCTATTCCGATGAGGCGGTCTATTCCTTTTCTTACGATCACATCGGCTACTTTACGGTATAGACTGGCTGGCGGTAGTCCTGTCTGATAGATGTCCGACAATATGAGTGTGCGGCGCATGCCTTTCGCGGCGGCTCTGCGGGCCTGGAAATCTAAAGCTATGGTAAGGGAATTGATATCGGAGTTGTAACTGTCGTTGATAATCAGGCAATTGTTAGCACCTTCTTTTACCTCCATACGCATAGCGACGGGAGAGAGTTTGGCCATCCGTTCTTTTATAGCTGCGACCGGTCGATTGAGATAGGCCATGACTGCCAAACAATGTATAGCGTTCTCTATCGATGCGTCTTCAACGAAAGGTATGGTAAAGCTCTGCTGATATTGCAGATAAGTGTAGTCTATGGTAGTCGAGTCGGCACCTTTGGTAATTTTGGAAATGTATAGGGGCCTGTCCCTGTCTTTTTTGGACCAGGCTATTTCCCGGGTTCCCATGCATAACTTTTCCATGCAATCGCATATAAGGGGATTATCTCCGTCATAGATGATACATTCGCATGACTTGAAAAGAAGGAGTTTTTCCAGGCATTTCTGTTGCATGGAAGAGAAACCTTCCTGATGGGCTTCTCCTATATTGGTGATAATGCCTATACGGGGTTTGATAATGCTTTCGAGTCTTCCCATTTCATCCGGTTGAGATATTCCGGCTTCAAATACGGCGAGCTGTGTAGATTCGTTTATTTGCCATACCGATAGAGGAACACCTATCTGGGAGTTGTAACTGCGGGGAGAACGCACCATATTGTAATCGGCCTGTAAAAGCTGGTATAACCATTCTTTCACGGTTGTTTTTCCGTTACTGCCCGTAATACCTATGACAGGAATGCTGAACTGTTGCCTGTGATGGGCGGCAAGAGCCTGTAATGCGTCCAATGTATTTTTTACCACCAGGAAATTAGCGTCGATCATTTTATCGGCATTATCGGCCGGATGTTCGGTGACGAAATTCCTGACGCCTTTACGGTAAAGCTCTTCGATATAGCGGTGGCCGTCGTTCCGTTCCGTAACCAAGGCGAAGAACAAGGTTTCTTCCGGGAATGTAAGTGAACGGCTGTCCGTCAGCAAAGCGGAGATAGGGTAATTGATGAAATCTCCTGGTTGAGCTTTGATGATTTTGGCTATTTGCGAAATTTTATATGTCATATTATCAGGGTTAAATTCTTGTGTAAATAACTGTATATATCGTTCTTATAGGTTTAAATACTGCATATTATGCTGTTTGTTTCGCTTATTTCTTTCGTGAGGTCAAGGTACGGATATTTTTCCTGTAATAGTTCCATTTTTTTTAGGTTTTTCCTCATGAATTCCCGGTAAGCTTCGGTATCGGGAGTCAGGGGTCTGTGTTGGAGTGATTTTTGTAACCTGCTCCAGATGTCTATGAGCTCCGAGGTAGTTTTGTCGAAATAGGCAAGCGAAAATTGTTCCCATATATAATCTATCGCCAAAGAGGAGGGATGGGTCATATCGGCATCGTAAAATCGGTAGTCGCGCAGATCGTCCATCATGATCTCGTAAGCCGGGAAATACCTGCAAAATTTTCTTTCTTTACATAGCCGGTCTACCGAAAGCAGTAGTGTGGATTTGCTTAATTGATTATCGTGCGCTCCATCCCTTAGATGGCGTATAGGGCTGACCGTGAACACTATTTCCATGTCGGGAAATAGTGTGTGTATTTTCTCCGTAAGGGATAACCAGCGATCTGTTATTTCATCTATGGTGAGCAGCCTGCGCATGAATTCGCGTTCGGGCAGTTTATGGCAATTAGCCACGACTTTATTTTCCGGTTCATGATAGTAGGCGTATGCCGTTCCCCAGGTAATAAGCAGCCTTTGCGTGCGTTTCAGTCTTTCTATTGCATATTCCATTCTCCTGTTCATTTCGTTCAGTGCTTTCAGCTTATCGGTATGAGAGAAGCGGGAATGATGGCAAAAGCTGTGCCACAGATTCCCGTGAACGAACAATTCGTTTTCCTGCATATATTCCCTGTCGATCAGTTTTTCCAGTCCTTGCGCTATGGATTCGGGATTATACAAGGTTCCGAACGGATTGATATCGACGTCGAATTTGTATTTCTGTAATCGTGATCCTATATTTTCGCTGAAACAGGAGCCGAGTAGCAGTATAGAATGCCGGTGCGTAATGAATCCCGTTGAGGGAGTGATATGAATTTTTGTTCTGAATTCCATGCAGATGTGCTTGTTTGTTCCAAAAATAAGAATTTTTTCCTTTGTTCCGGTGAGTAGTTGTCTTAAAAAAATATTATTTAATGTGTTATTTAATGGTAAAATTACCATTAATATTTGCTTTTTACCATAGTGGGTGTATATATTTGTGTACCCTATTTCACGTCAGGGAAGTTCCGGGAGAAAGAACGACCTTGCGTAAGCCATTCTCTATAAATAAAATATAGAGTATGAAAATGTGTTTTAAAGAAGAAAGAGACCGGGATTTTCTCCAGGCCTATCATGAAGCGTTAAGATCTTTTGGTAAAAAAGCACCTTTCGTTTCCCGTACCGAAGTAATACGGAAAGCATTGAACAGTGGTTCTCCCCGGTTCTATGTAACTTATGAAGAGGCGCGCAGGAATGTCAGGCGCCTGATGAATAACCGTCCTATCTCTTGCCGGAACCGGCATAAGCTGGAGATGTACCATGAGCTTACCCGGCTTGTAGAAGAGTATATGAAAAGAAAACCCCGTGCCGTGTTCAACGATGCTTTATTCACGATTCTGGCCGAATATAAAGCTCCCCGTTTCTATATGGGAGAGGAGAGTGCACAAGTATTGCTGTATAAATTACAGAAAAGGTCGTGGTCATGAAAAATACGGGATATACTGAAACATTATCGTTTCTTTTTATCGCAATTTGTGTATTGTGCTATTCTGTAGGAAGATTGTATGATGTTGGCTCCTTGTTGGGATGTGCTGTCCATCGTCCGGCATATACTTTACTTTCATATTCTTTCTTTCATGTAAGTTTTATTCATCTGTTTTTCAATATGCTTGTTTTTGGGAGTATATATCCGGCTCTTGCGTACCGGGAGGGTAAATGGAAAACTCTGGCGACCGGAATATGTCTTTCAGCCTTAGCCGGATGGATTACAGCCGGAACGAAACCTGTGCTCGGGGCCAGCGGCTTAAATTATGTGTTTTTGGGATGGATATTTGCGATACAACTGAAAGAACAGGGCCGGGGCATAACTTTGAAATACGGAGCGTTATTGCTTGTTTCACTTGTTGCAGGTTTGTTACATCCTGTGATACAAGGAAGTTTGCACGTCGCCGCATGTACAGGAGGGTTTATCTTTTATTATATGAATGTTTTATTTTCCGGTACGGAAAGGATACGATTGCGGATGAAGAACAGGAACGATCACAACTAAATAAAATATCAAATGAAAAACAAAAAAGAAGATGTGACTTTTCACTTTGTCACGGAGGTTTTATTGAGAGAATTACTGGAAGAGAGTTCTTATATTGCGAAAGCATCATGTCCTGCCGATGCTGTGGCGGGCTGGAGTGATGCGGTGATTCTGAGCGAAGATGAGCATTTGTTTGCAAAACGGGCGTTGCTGGATGCTTATGCCAAAGTCTGCAAGTCGCTATCGGCGTATTTGAGCGATGCATTGCCCCTGTGTCCCGCCGACGGAGGTTTTGATTTTATCCTTTCTTTGCCTTGTAAACGAATGAAAGGTGTCGATGCCATTCTGGAACACCATATCGACAGGGCGCTTGTCACCCATGTGCTGAGTATATGGTTCCTTAACAGGCTGCCGGAGCAGGCTGTTCTACAGGCTCAGATACATGAAAGTACGCTAAGTGAATTGAAAGGAGATTTGTTGAGATGCGGAGAACGTCCCCGGCGTATTTACCGCTGGTTTTAATGATTATCCGGCCGGAGAGATGAAGTGCGAAGAGTTGCGCTTTATCTCTTTTTCTTGTTATATTTGTAATTATAAATCGATCGGGATATGATGAAAGAAAAAATAATGGTATGGGTTTTACTGGCGGTTCTGTTTTCTGGTGTAGTTTCATGCCGTAGTTCCAAAGCTCCGGCAGTATTATCTAATAATTATAATAAGAAAAAAGACCGGACAGAGTGTGTGGCATTTCCTTTGGGCACTGTTTATTTACCCGGTATGTGGGATAAAAAAGACTATGACTTCCGTACCCGTCAACAATTTTTTCTCAATGCCGATTCTACGGTTATCGCGTTAAACTTTGCTACGCAGGACGGATACGAATTTAATACCGATAAGCGGTATAAAGGATATGAGTTTGTAAAAGAATTTTACCGGTGGAAATCGGACGACTTCGGCAAAAAAGGATTTACTGTTACTTTATTGGATAACGACAGTATAGAGAACCGTATCATCTGGAGTGCCGAAGGCGTATCGGATAATTCTGGCCGGAAAACAGAGGCCTTGTATCTTGTCACCGAACATAAAGGACGGGTTGCCTATATAGCTTTATACGATTCTCCCCGTTTAACCCGTGAAGAACGTATCGGTCTTATCCGGAGGATTGAAGTGAAATAAGGTGAAATGGAAACAGAGGTTGGTTTGCGATTATTTATGTGACTTATTTACATGCGTTTTTAATCGTTTTCATAATCCTCCGTATAGATTCCGATTCCGTAGACGACATTTCTTTCAAATCCGGTGTAGTTTGGGTCCGTCGGGATTTTTTTCATTTTTTAAATTTCGCCTCATACCGTTCTCTCGTTCCATATATACGTTATAGTATTGTTATTCCACCAATAAGAATAATAAACCCCTATGAAAATGTAAAAGAGATAGGAATTCATAATATCTTTTATCGTCTTTCTTTTATATATTTTCCGTAAACCAGATTATGCGGATTGTTAATCATTCATATCAATTGCTTTCGGCACATGTTCATCTGCTATTTTCGGTTTATGTACATCCGTTATTTTCAGTACGGGTTTCCTTTCGTCTTTTTTGTCGACACAGGTAATGATATTCTTGTAATATTCCCGTCCGGATAATACCTGTCCTGATAACGGGAGAAACAGTACGAAAAAAATTATAATTGATATAATGGATTTTTTATGGAGGTAAAGATTTTTAGAGAATTACAATAATATCCGGCGTAAATTTTCAAATGTACACGTCAAGACCAGAGCATAAATTATATTCTCATGTCTGATATATATAATATCTTTTTTATTTCTTATGTGTCGGATATCCAATTGTAAGAGTATAAAAGTATATTAGCATTAAATATGTTTTTATGCCTTTATACGTATCCACCTATTATTTACCTTTTTAAATTTAACTGGATATTGCTCTATATTTAAAACTTCTTGTATTTTAAAATGTTTATTCCAGTCACCTCCGACATCGATAAAAACATATTTTTCTTTTCCGGATAATATTACATAGTGATCGTTTGCATTGCTATATAGATTTTCTTCTGTAGTTCTCGTTCTTATTTCATCCAGAGCTTTAACCATGTAATCGATCTGTTCTTCGTTCAGAATTCTTACTTCATCTGTAACGGCATAGTCATATTTATTTTTTTTATAAAAATCAATGATTGAATCTTCATTAAGGTCTATGCCGTAAGAGGAGTTGTTAAATCTTATGCCTAAGGCTCTTGTTTCATCATTATTCCGGTATATGATTATACCTTGATTGTCACCTCCGAATTCCCCCGCTGCTTATAAAAATATAAATATAAAGTATCGTTTTTTTCTACGATTTGCCCTTTGATATGAAAGGTACAAATAAGGGATAAGATAAAGACAAAAATTAGTTTTTTCATAATTTATATTGTTTTATTGGTTTTATTGAAATAAGAAAAACCGGATGAACGGATCAGGTGTAATGAAATTATATTCGCCTCCTCCCAATGAATAGGCTGCGCTTATATTTTTCTTTTTTCTGATACGGCGGATACATAATAATGTATTACATTCTTTCGTTGGGTAATGAATGCTAATATAATGCATTTAAATTATGTTCGCATGTCTGATATATAGTAATATCTTTTTTTATTTTTTCTGCGTCGGACATCCAATTGTAAGAGTATAAAAGTATATTAGTATTAAATATGTTTTTATACCTTTATACGTATCCACTTATTATTTACCTTTTTAAATTTTATCATATATTGTCCTATATTTAAAACTTCTTGTATTCTTAAATGTTTATTCCAGTCACCTCCGACATCGATAAAAACATATTTTTCTTTTCCGGATAATATTACATAGTGATCGTTTGCATTGCTATATAGATTTTCTTCTGTAGTTCTCGTTCTTATTTCATCCAGAGCTTTAACCATGTAATCGATCTGTTCTTCGTTCAGAATTCTTACTTCATCTATAACGGTATAGTCATATTTATTTTTTTTATAAAAATCAATGATTGAATCTTCATTAAGGTCTATGCCGTAAGAGGTGTTATTAAATCTTATGCCTAAGGCTCTTGTTTCATCATTGTTCCGGTATATGATTATACCTTGATTGTCACCTCCGAATTCCCCCGCTGCGTTATAAAAATATAAATATAAAGTATCGTTTTTTTCTACGATTTGCCCTTTGATATGAAAGGTACAAATAAGGGATAAGATAAAGACAAAAATTAGTTTTTTCATAATTTATATTGTGTTGTTGGTTTTATTGAAATAAGAAAAACCGGATGAACGGATCAGGTTTAATGAAATTATATTCGCCCCTGTTCTTTTAATATTAATAGGCCTGTGTATGTTTTCATCATAATTGAGAGTGTAGTCTGTGCTGTTTATAAGGGCGGAATCGGGATTCACGATGTCCGTTACCGCATGAGGGCGGTTCTCATCGTATTTGTATTAACTCATATCACTTTATGGAATATCTATATATTGTTCCGATAACTTAATCGTTTTCATAATTACCTTTACTGCATATTTTCATATAGTCTTTCCTATAGATGATATTCTGAAAGAATCAATTACAAAATGGATATAAATATATTTACTTTTATGTAATTCCTCACCGGTAAATACTTTTTTAACAGTTACTGATAAAATCAGTGAACTGAGAAATAAGACTGTGATAATAATTTTTTCATGAATATTATTTATTTTAGAGGAGTATATCAATTATATCATCGATAATGAAAAGTCATACCTTCATTCTTTATTTTTATAAGACTGAATTTTTTTGTTTTTGTATCGAAAATGTTTAATTCAATGGTGCAGTTGAAAATAATAATAGAGCTAATAAAAAAATATTCCGATGTACTTCTTTAATAATATCGTTATTTAAACATTTCATCGAAAAAAGATTCTTCTGTTTTCATATCAATATCGTACCATTTCTTTGTTTTTAAATTGTATTTTTTTTTAGTTTTATAATTTACTATCCATAGCAACTGTTTATTCTTCCATATATATTCAAATCCTTCCTGTCTTTTCAAGTAAAAAATATTGGAATCCATAATGTCACAAATGCGTATTAATTTAGGATCTATATCAAGAGTGTAAAACCAGTTTTTTACATTATCCGGATTCATATAATCCCAACCATTAATTATTTGTATTCGATAGTTATCAATAATTTTCAGGCTTAGTTTTCTATTGTTATTTATGTCCGTACAAAAGATCTCCTTATTTTTTATAACTATCTTTCCATACCCAATGGTATCTTGATAGTATGTCAATTTATACGAATTGTTTTCTAATGTCAGTGATACTCCTTTGTTATAGTATTTGCCGGAATAATTATTTCTTCCTTCGATATAAAGAAAGGTGAATAATAAAATTAGTGATATAACAGTTTGTTTCATTTTTTTATTATGGTTTTACAATATCTTTTGTCTTTGTATTATATAGAATAGTATTGTCGAGAATATAGGACGATGTGTCATTATCCCAAATATATATTATCTTTTTTTCTTCCTAATTTCAGAATATCACTGTTAATTAGGTCTTTGATACGCAATAACAGAAAAGAGTCTTTTTCTGTGGTAAACCAGTTCCTGGCATTTATTTGAAGATTATATATTAATATGAAAGCCGGAATCTGATGCAGGATGTATTCCCTGTCGTTAGCATATTCCGGATTCAAAAGATAAAAGAAAGGCGGGCATAAGCATATCCATGCCATTACTCCGCA
>NZ_JAOQJK010000015.1 GCF_025567045.1 Barnesiella propionica
ACGTGTAGGCTAAGCACCCAGCGCCTTGTCATATTTCTATGGTAGGTTTCCGAGTACTCGCCTCCGAACCGGACTTACAAGTCTCCCTGTATCCGGCTCTCCACTAATTAATTCAGTCTGATTCTTCGGTCGGGGTCTATTTTTGCATGACACTTTGAGCAGACAGCCAAAGTTTTTCGTCTTCGAGCTATCATTTTCTTTTCCCAGTCGGATTTACCTTTCAGGTCTTTAAGTTTGCGAACGTGATGCATTTCGAGTTTATCGGTAGCACCGCATAATTCGCAAACTTGGAGCTTCAGCCTTTCCATAAGGCTGTTACGTCCACCTGTTATGGAAACTGTCCGTGGAATAGTGTCACAGTAAATATTCCCTGCAACCTTTTTGCGTTTGAAACCATCATGATAAAATGATTGGTAAAGTGTCTTACCCTTGCTATTTTCATATGCCACTTGGAAAAACTTGTTCTTTTTATATTTCAGAAGTATTTTCTTTACAGATGATTTGTATTTGTTCGCAAATACCTTATACATGCTGTATGACATAATGTGATAGAAAGAATTGATGACATAGCTGTTATTGGCTATTGAGTAATAATTATAGAACCCTCGGATTTCGGCATTGAACTGACTGACTATTTCCAAGTCATCCAAGTTCAGCATGTACGTTCTGACGATGGATTTCCAAACCTCTTTGCCATTGACGACCGCGATTCTTGCGGCTTTATAATCAAAGAGTTTCTTCCGCATCGTTTCAAAATTCAGGTACAATACAGGCTTGTGTCCGAATGCACGAACCGTTTTACCGTACTTATCCTTACGTAAATCGTTACACCTACGTATAAATACGTCATATCCGAGAAATTTCGCTGGTTTCTGCGCATTGGTTATCAGTGTCTTTTCGTCTGACAGTTCCAGTTTAAGAGCTTCATTCAAATAATTCTTAATATCCTCTTTTACTGTTTTGCAGTCTTCAAGATTACCGGTAATTCCAATCAGAAAGTCATCTGCGTATCTCACGTATTTTAACCGTTTGATACTGCTGTCCATTTCATTACGTGCCGGATAGTTGTTCCGTTCTTCTCGTAGCCGCTTAATTTCGGCGGTCATCTGTTTCCTTACCTTTACATCTTTCTCATTCTTTAGTTTCTTTGCCAGTCGGTATCTTCGCTGTTCGTAGAGCTTGTATCGAGCGTCGCCTTTTCTTGTTACCCCTTTATTGAACCGATTGATGTATTCCTTGATGTACTTGTCGAACTTGTCAAGGTAGATGTTAGCCAGTATTGGGCTGATAATCCCGCCTTGCGGAGTTCCACTGTACGTTCTATGAAATACCCAGTCTTCCACATATCCGGCATTCAGGAATTTTCTGATAAGCCGCAAAAATCTCTCGTCGGCGATACGTTCCCGAAGAATATTAATCAGTACGTCATGATTGATATTGTCGAAGAATCCTTTAATATCGCCTTCAATAAACCATTTCACGGCAGTGAATGTCTTTTGTATATCTATAAGAGCAGTATGACAACTTCGTTTGGGACGAAACCCATGTGAAGTATGTTCAAAACTACCTTCATAGATTGCTTCAAGTATCATTCTGACTACTTCCTGTACCAGCTTATCATCAAAAGAGGGTATGCCAAGCGGACGTTTTTTCCCGTTTTTCTTAGGTATGTACGTCCTTTTGGACGGATTAGGCTGATAAGTCTCATTTTTAAGACTGCCAATCAGTTGTTCAACTCGGTCAATACTCATTCCGTCAATGGTTTTACCATCGGCTCCTGCCGTCATGTTGCCTGTCTTGCTGTAAATATTCTGATAGGCTACATAAAACATTTCCTCGTTAAACAGCACTCTATACAGCCGCTCAAACTTATAGTTCAAGTTACCGCTGTGTTTACTCAGACTGTTCAACACATTTTCTGGATTTCTCATGTCTCTCACATCTTCCTTTAAATTGTTAAACTTAATTAGCTGCTCCCCTTCGCCATGTACAAGGCGTTACCCTGCTCAGACTACTATGGAAGCTCCGTTGCCATGCCGGATATTCAGGGGCAGACCCCATAGCCCTACAACTGGCTTTCCGGTTTAGGCAATCCCCGTTTAGAAATTTGACGACTATTTGGCTCGATAGATTGTCGGATACGACTTTCGTCCTTTACTACTTATGGTAGTTGCCTTGCGGTAAGTTTATGCTACTCCTGCTACGTGTCATCAGTGTAGTACCGCAACATAACGGTATAATTCCGAAGAATTATTCAACTGTCTTCCGTCATTGCCCAAGGATACGACTGCTCGGACTATCGTTCAACCAATGCAGGCTTTATCCTCATATCTATCATTTTAACTTGCCATTCGGTCGCAGCCTGACAGTTGGCTGACTTATGGCTTTACCAACGTGCTATGTTCCCTTGTGGGGTTTTCCCCTCCGGTTAGCGGTTGTTAATGGGCATTTTAAACACTTGCCCAGTCGCTTGCCAAAGCGACATTCGTCAAATTCCCTTTACGGGCGCAC
>NZ_JAOQJK010000016.1 GCF_025567045.1 Barnesiella propionica
ACCGGAAGTTTCGGTAACGCCGTATTGCGAAGATTTATAGACAGCGACCTCCGTGAAATCCGGATTTTCAGCCGTGATGAAAAAAAACAAGACGACATGCGTCACCACCTTCAGAACCCCAAAGTGAAGTTCTACATCGGAGACGTACGTGACAAACGCAGCGTAGACGGTGTGATGAGCGGTGTCGACTACATCTTCCACGCCGCCGCATTAAAACAAGTCCCGTCGTGCGAATTCTTCCCCACGCAGGCCGTCCGCACGAACGTATTAGGCACCGAGAACGTCCTCGACTCCGCCATCTCTCACGGTGTTAAGAACATCGTAGTCCTGTCCACCGACAAAGCCTGCTACCCCGTCAATGCAATGGGCATCAGCAAAGCCATGATGGAAAAAGTAGCCATCGCCAAAGCCCGTCAGCTCGGCCCCGATGCCGCTACGACCATCTGCTGCACCCGTTACGGCAACGTGATGGCCAGCCGCGGCAGCGTCATCCCCCTGTGGGTAGAACAAATGAAAACCAACCAAGTCATCACCATCACCGACCCCCACATGTCCCGCTTCATGATGACCCTCGACGATGCCGTAGACCTGGTCCTGTACGCGTTCCAGCACGGTCGTAACGGCGACCTGTTCGTACAGAAAGCCCCGGCCGCGACCCTCGACACGCTGGCCTCCGCCCTGAAATCCCTCTATCACAAAGACACCGAAGTAAAAATCATCGGCACCCGCCACGGTGAAAAACTCTACGAAACCCTCGTCAGCCGGGAAGAAATGTCCAAAGCCGAAGACATGGGTGACTACTACCGTATCCCGTGCGACACCCGCGACCTCAACTACGACAAATACTTCGTAGAAGGTCAGGAAAAAGTCTCCCGTATAGAAGACTACCACAGCCACAACACCCGTCGTCTCGATGAAGAAGGCATGAAATCCCTCCTGCTCAAACTCGAAATGATCCAGACCGACCTCAAAACCCATTAACCCCCGAAGAAATGCTCACCATAGGAATCACCGGCCAAACCGGCTTCGTCGGCAGCCACCTTTACCATACCCTGGGCCTCTATCCCGGCCAGTACCGCCGCATCCCGTTCCAAGACGATTACTTTCAGGACGAATCCCGTCTCCGTGCTTACGTAAAACAATGCGACGTCATCGTCCACCTGGCCGCGATGAACCGTCATCCCGACCCCGAAGTCCTCTACCAGACCAATCTCCGTCTCGTTCGTCAACTCATCGAGGCCATGGAAAAAGAACAAGTCACCCCCCATGTCCTGTTCAGCTCCAGCACTCAAGAAGAACGCGACAACCAATACGGCCGTAGCAAGCGCGAGGGACGTGTACTGTTCGAATCGTGGGCCCTGCGCAGCGGCGGCAGCTTCACCGGTCTTGTCGTTCCCAACGTCTACGGTCCGTTCAGCCGCCCCAACTACAACACCTTCATCGCCACCTTCGCCCACAAACTCACCCACGGCCAAACCCCCCAAATCCTGGGAGACAGCCCCGTACGTCTCATTTACGTAGGCAACCTGTGCCGTCACATCCTGGAAAAAATAGACACCGTTCGTCACAGCCCTGTCCCCGTCATCGAGCGCGACCCCGTCCCGTACGACTTCGAAGAAAACGTCAGCCAGATCCTTAGCCGTTTCCAGTCCTACACCCGTCAGTACTATGACCACGGCATCATCCCCCCCCTCACCAGCCCTGACGAAGTGAACCTGTTCAACACCTACCGGAGCTACATCGACCCCGGTCACTACCCGGTCCCCCTGACCCCCCACAGCGATTCCCGCGGCACGTTCGTCGAAACGATAAAACTCGGCGTAGGCGGTCAAGTCAGCTTCTCCACGACGGTTCCCGGCGTCACCCGCGGCAACCACTACCACACGCGGAAAATAGAACGCTTCACGGTCATCAAAGGCCGTGCCCTAATCCAGCTGCGAAAGATCGGCAGCCAAGAAATCCAGAACCATTACCTGGACGGCAGCCGTCCCTCCTATGTAGATATGCCCGTATGGTACACCCACAACATAACCAACATAGGAAACGAAGAACTCTACACTCAGTTCTGGATCAACGAGTGGTACGATGCCGCAGACCCGGACACCTATTATGAAGCGGTAGAACCAGAAAAATAAAAAAACAGCAGATTCCGAAAATGAACCTATTTCTTATTATAGACCGTATAAAAAGCCACGTACAAAGAAGATACAGGAAATATATTTTCCTGCAAAGAACACGCACCCCCCATAAAGCCGTAACCCTTTTAGGCAATGTATATTTAAATGCGAGTAATGTGAAGATAGGCAGGAATGTGACTATTTATCCGAATGT
>NZ_JAOQJK010000017.1 GCF_025567045.1 Barnesiella propionica
TGCGGAGTAATGGCATGGATATGCTTATGCCCGCCTTTCTTTTATCTTTTGAATCCGGAATATGCTAACGACAGGGAATACATCCTGCATCAGATTCCGGCTTTCATATTGATATCCTTATTATTTTGTCTGTTATTTCTTTACGATTTTATCTTATGTATAAATTATTATTTCTTTGACCGGAAAACAAGTCTCGGCATATACACGGATGGAACGATGGCGTATAAAAAAGGTGAGTATAAATTACTTTTCTCTCCTGCGGATGTCGAAGTTATAATTTATAATAATGGAAAATGGCCCTCCTCCAATCTATATTATTTTACCGTTATATTGAGTTCCGGAGACTCTATAAACATTTCTTCTCTGGTAATGACAAGAAGGGACTGGAATGAATACATACGCTCGCATGATATTAAATACAGAACCCGAAAGCATTTCTTTCCCTTGTTGAGAGAAAAATAAATAGAATTACAATATCCATATTAATTCCATCTGCACCTGCGGTTTTTTGGGAAAAGGCAATAAACACATCCCGGGCGGGATATTGCTGCACTCCCGACAATTATGGACCGGCTTACGAAAGGAAACAATCCCTACGGGGTTACGAGCATGAGTTATTAATGGATTTAAAAAGATAATATATAAATTTGGGATAATGACACATTGTTCTATATTCTCGACAATACTATTCTATATAATACAAAGACAAAAGAAAAAATGCCCTCCAAATGATGAAAGAATTTCAGGAGTTATACACAATATAATTAAGGAAAGTCCTGAAATCAAAAAATCTAATTTAGGTCCAATTATAAAAAGTGTGACCAAACCAATATCATTAACATTTGCCTCTTTTGAAAGCATCAATCTATATAATGATTACAAACCCGAAAAAATATCTAAATTGAGCGCTTCTTATAAAACAACAAAAATTGCAATTAGTGTAAATCTTTATGGAACTATGGCATCTTTTCTATTAACATATTATGAAAAAGGAACTATACTTGTGATTAATTATATACAAGAAGCAGAACTCAAACTTAAAACATTAACAACGATGTCACCTTTAGAAGCAGTTTATTACAAATGGTAATAAAAATATTTTACCAATTTTCAAGAACAATATTTATTATATCAATTATGAATCACCACATAAATTTAATACAACAAAATTTAGCTTATATTTAGATACACATCATAACAATTAATATATAATACTTTACTAATAACATAATAACTATGATTTATGAAAGAATATAAAATCACAATATCAGGAATTATAAGAAAAACATTTTTAAAGTCATTATTTTTTATTGCATTTATCTGGTTTTGTTTTTTACCTCCATATTATTTTATTATGGATATTTCCAGAATAATGGAACCAGGATATTTATATAATAATCTTTTTGGTATTTTCTTAGTCACAATACTCTTTTCAACCTTTTTCATTATTGACTTTTTTTATTACTGCAATTACTACCTATATGATAAAAACACTTCTCTAAAAATTGATCCGTCCAACGGTAATATTGTATATCAGAAAGGAAAAGATATCAGGCAGTTTAGCCCGGATAATATCTTTTCACTGACTCTTGTTGAAAGTACGTGGTATACCATATCGGTAAGTTATGCTATTATACGTTTCCACCATAACAAACCTCTTATAATATCTTCGTTAATCATCAATAATTTCTTTTGGAACAAATATGCAAAAAAATACAATATAAAATATAAATTAGACTCCAGAAATACTATATTATTGCCCGATAAAAATGAGTAAAATTCTATATTCATGCCATTTTACCTACCGAACCGTTATCTTTAGCCGTAGGGGAGCTATAAGCGGAGCAACGTCATCGGCCGTATCAGGCGGTGATTGGCGTTTGAGCGCGTTCAACGGTTTTGTCGTCGGATTCTTTAATCATGGAGAAGGAGGAAGACAAGAAAAGAAACAAGATGAACAAAAGAAAAACGCAGGGAAATATCAAAAATATCCGGAAAATGAAACATTAAACGATGCTACATCTTTTGGAGCGGTCATTACAAAA
>NZ_JAOQJK010000018.1 GCF_025567045.1 Barnesiella propionica
TTCCTGCAAAGAACACGCACCCCCCATAAAGCCGTAACCCTTTTAGGCAATGTATATTTAAATGCGAGTAATGTGAAGATAGGCAGGAATGTGACTATTTATCCGAATGTCTATTTCTGGGGTTCCGGTGAAATTGTCATAGGAGACAATGTAGATTTAGGAATAGGAACTATAATATATTCCCGAAATCGAGTCTATATAGGATCAAATACTTCTGTAGCCGCCTACACATATATAATAGATTCGAATCATGGCATAGGGAAAGATGAATTGATTCGTAATCAGCCGATGGATACGGCAGACAATGGTATTTATATAGGCTCCGATGTCTGGATAGCGGCCCATTGCACCATTATAAAAGGAGCTGAAATACAGGACGGAGCGGTTGTAGGAGCTATGTCGATGGTAAATAAAGTTATACAACGCGGTACTGTAAATTGTGGAATTCCTGCAAAGTTTTTAAGAGAAAGAATATAATAAATATAGTATGAAACAATTAAGTATTATAATACCCGTATATAATACGGGAAAATATTTGGATGATTGCCTGACATCTTTATTACATCAGGATATTCCTCATGAACAATATGAGATAATATGTGTAAATGACGGGTCTACTGATAATAGTTTGGAAATATTGAACGGTTATGCATCTGATAATGAAAATATACAAGTTATCGATCAGCAAAATGCCGGACATGCGGCTGCCAGAAATGTAGGATTACAGGCTGCTCAGGGAAGATATGTTTGGTTTGTAGATTCTGATGATTATATAGATGCGGGCTGTTTAGGTTTCTTATTACGAATTTTGAATGAAAATCAAATTGATTTTTTGACTGTGGGATTGACTTCTGTATCTTCCGAATCTCATTTTAACAACTCTTTCTATAAATATGAAAATAGTCTTACGGAAAAACTACCAAAGCATTTAGCTTGTAGTGGAAATCGTATTATTTTGAGAGAGTTAATTGTAGATAATCATATTATCTGGGATAAGCGTTTATCTCCTAACGATGATACTGTATTTTTGTTTTATGTTCAATTGTATTCCCGAAAAAAAGCGTATTTACCATCAATAAATTATTATAGGAGAGTACATTCGGCTTCGGTGACTTCCATAAAATCATTGGCTGGAACAAAAAAGCATATATCTTCTTTTATGGTAATGGCCGAAATATTTCAAAAAGAATATGAATGTTGTGCTGATTCTAAAATTAAACATAATTTAAAGTTGAGAATAGCTTTGACTGTTAAAGCTATTTTATTTGATGCAGCTTTAATATATACCAAGAAAGAAAGAAGAGAGTTTATTTCTCTCTTGAAAAGTAAGAACTTATATCCATATACTTTTTTATGGATAGATTTATGGCCTAAGATTTCCTTAAAAAGGACATTAATGGATTGGTCCATGTTATTTTTTCCTTTCGAATTTTATTATGATTTATATAGTGCGTTAATGTATAACTCTAAAATAGCTAGGAGAATTAGGAGTTAGTTATTTTATTGAAACTGAATATTAAATAAGAATAAATTCGATGAAAAAATTAAAAGTAGTAACCGTAGTAGGCACGCGTCCCGAGATTATCCGTTTAGCCTGCGTACTTCAAAAATTAGATAAAAGCCCCGCGATCGACCATGTCCTGGTCCACACCGGCCAGAATTACGATTACGAACTCAACGAACTCTTCTTCGAAGACCTCGGTCTGCGCAAGCCCGACCATTTCCTCAATGCCGCCGGAGCCAATGCCACCGCCACCGCGGGCCAAATCCTGATCAACATAGACCCTATCCTCGAGCAAGAACATCCCGATGCCTTCCTGGTTCTGGGCGATACCAACTCCTGCCTTTGCGCCATAGCCGCCAAAAAGCGCCACATCCCCATCTTCCACATGGAAGCCGGTAACCGTTGCTTCGAC
>NZ_JAOQJK010000019.1 GCF_025567045.1 Barnesiella propionica
CTGGTCGAAGCAACGGTTACCGGCTTCCATGTGGAAGATGGGGATGTGGCGCTTTTTGGCGGCTATGGCGCAAAGGCAGGAGTTGGTATCGCCCAGAACCAGGAAGGCATCGGGGTGTTCTTGCTCGAGGATAGGGTCTATGTTGATCAGGATTTGGCCCGCGGTGGCGGTGGCATTGGCTCCGGCGGCATTGAGGAAATGGTCGGGCTTGCGCAGACCGAGGTCTTCGAAGAAGAGTTCGTTGAGTTCGTAATCGTAATTCTGGCCAGTGTGCACCAGGACATGGTCGATCGCGGGGCTTTTATCTAATTTTTGAAGTACGCAGGCTAAACGGATGATCTCGGGACGCGTGCCTACTACGGTTACTACTTTTAATTTTTTCATTTTAGAAAAATAACTTATAAATTTTAAGAAACCATTTATATTGTCCCGGCATATTCAACAATATCCATACAGCGAATTTACGGGCAATATCGATCTTTTGATTCGTATATATTTCCTGACTATTTTTTTTAAGAAATGTCAGAATCATATTAATTTCTTTTTCCCAATTTTCATTTTTCCGTTCTAACAGCAATCCCAATGTTCCAACGGAAAAAGATACAGCTTTTTTTAATATAACATCAGCTTCCAAAAGACCTCTCTCCTTTGCCAAGACATAACGCTCCATAAAAGCAACACTTCTCTCATAAGAATTAATATGAATCGTTTTCCTGTTATTTGAAACACTATCAGCCCTTCCTATGTAATAAAAATATAAAGGCTCGTTCGTACACACTATTTCATGACATTTATCAAAAATAGCAGGCATAATCATCATATCATCTACACTATTTCTCAGAGGGAAACGAATACCTTTAAATAAATCGGCCCTAAACAATTTATTGCACGGATGCGACGAAATTAAATCTTCCAGCAATAGTGGATAAAATTCTTCTTTATTCAAAACTTTTATTTGAGGAGCAAAGTCTGGTTTCAGCTCATTTTCATCCTTATACATTTCACAAATAGCAATTTGTGCATTATTTTCAACGCATAATGATAATAACGTTTCAAACATATGAGGACGAACGTAATCATCACTGTCTATAAAACCTAAATAATCACCTGTAGCCTGCTCTATTCCACAATTACGGGCATCTCCTTGTCCTCCATTTTTTTTATGAATAACTTTTATTCTGCTATCTTTACTTGCATATTCATCACATATAGCCGGAGATAAATCTTTAGAACCATCATCTACCAAAATTATCTCCAAATTTTCATATGTCTGGTTAATAATACTATCTACACACCTGTGAAGATATTTCTCCATATTATATATCGGTACAATTATACTAAGACGTATCATATTAATCTGTTTTTATTATTTTCTTTCTCCAAAATTTTTTGCAGGAATTCCATAAGCAATGCAGTAAGGTCCTATTTCTTTATTTACCATCGACATAGCTCCTACAACCGCTCCGTCCTGTATTTCAGCACCTTTTATAATGGTACAATGGGCCGCTATCCAGACATCGGAACCTATATAAATCGAAGACGTTTCCAAATTTTGTTTTCTTATCAATTCTTTTCTGCTTATTCCGTGGTTTACATCTATAATATAAGTATACGCTGCAATCGAAGTATCGGAGCCTATATATACACGTTGATCGGAATGAATAATACAACCAAATCCGATAGAAACATTATCTCCAATAATTATTTCACCAACTCCTTCAAAAGAAACATTCGGATAAATAGTCACATTCCTGCCTATCTTCACATTACTCGCATTTAAATATACATTGCCTAAAAGGGTTACGGCTTTATGGGGGGTGCGTGTTCTTTGCAGGAA
>NZ_JAOQJK010000020.1 GCF_025567045.1 Barnesiella propionica
ATCCGCATACTTCAACGGATTATTGGCACACACGGCATAGGGAGAGATCCAGGGATATTTCTCACAAAGGGGGTCAATGGAAGTAAACAGGTTCAGCAAAGGGTCTCGCTGGCGGGCGTTATTGTCGTAGAGATGGAGCCCGTGCATGCTCTCGAACTCCATGCCCAGGTGCAGCCGGTTGTCGAGCCCCAGACCGTCGTATTCGGAAGTTGGAAGACCCGATGGGTAATAGTCGGCGGCCTGCTGCAGACCGCTCCCGGCGATGAATACGGCGCGGTTGCTGCCCAGGTGGTCGCGCACGTAGTGGCAGTAGTTGCCGCTTTGTACGCCGGGATAATAGCTTATATAGCCCTCTTCGAGGAGGATTTTTTCCAGTTTGCCGTTCTGGTAGATATATCGTCCGCAGTATTCGGTGGAGTCGGTCCGCGCGGAGCTGACGCGCCCGGTCTGGCTGCCGGGGATCATCACCGTTTTGCCGGGGGTGTAATAGACGGTTTTATGTTTGGTTCCCGCATCGTCGTAGGTGTAGGCGATACGCGCTCCTCCGGTGAACAGGATGCTGTCGGGGTGGTTCTGGTAGTCGTAACGGATGTTTTGTATATTACGGATTTCGTCTTTGACGCGGTTGCCGTTTTTGTCGTAGGCGAAGGCGTTAATGTGTTCGCACATGGTGACTTGGGGGAATGAGGAGAGGTACATGTCGTTGCCGGCATCGATAACCGAGGTGAGCTGGTTGCCGTTGTAGGACAGGTCCAGCTCGTCTTCCATGCTTTCCCGGTATCCGCGCTGCAGGAAGGTGATATTCCCGTTTTTGTCGTAACTGTAGTTTTCGAAATAGAGGTCGAAGCGCTCTCTGGGGTTGGTGAGTTCCGAGGCGGTGAGGCGGTCCAGGGCGTCGTAGGTATAGGTCATCTTGTTGGTATGATAGGCCGGAGTATACAGGATGTCGTCTATATAGGCGCTGGTGTAGTCGGCGGCGGATATGTTGCCGTTGTAATTGACGGATTGGGGACGGTGGGGGTTGGTGGTATAGTAGTTGGTTTGTTTGTAATAGGGGTTGGTGATGGTTTTTATCCAGCTGCGGATGTTGTAGGTGTAGCCGGTGGAGACATTTTCCTGGTCTTTGCGTTTGATGCGCCCGAGTTCGTCGTACTGGAGGGTAAGGATGGTTTTCGGGGTTTTTCCGTTGAGACTGTGTTTGGTTTCGGTCAGTCTGCGGGCGTGGTCGTAGGCGTAGGTGTATTCTTCGGTGACGGGGGGCTGGCCGGGTACGGTGTGGAGGGTTTTCTTTTTTACGGGATCGCCGCTGAAGTTGTAGGCGTAGCTTTCCCGGTCGGTACCGCCTTTGATATTGTCGGTGACGGTTTGTACGACGCGCCCTTTGGCGTCGTAATAGAGGGTGGTGTAGAGTTTTTGCCCGGTGCGGGGAATGAGGGTACAGTTGCCGGTCTGCAGGCCGTTGGCGTGTTCCCAGCAGGGGTCGTAACCGCTTTCGGGTGTGAAGGTGTGCCCGGGGGGGATAAAGGCGTAGGTGTCGTAATAGATCGCGCTCCGGGGCCTCAGCTGCTGACGGGGTTCGC
>NZ_JAOQJK010000021.1 GCF_025567045.1 Barnesiella propionica
GGATTTGTCACGGAAGGCAATTTCGTATCGGTCAAAGGTATTTCTTCCGGATTATATATATTGAAGATCAGTACTCAGAATGATATTAAGATTACAAAATTACTTATTAAATAATTAGTATTTACAAGCCGTCTCAAGTGTTCTTATAAAATACTTGAGACGGATCATTAAAGAAATGCCATGAAAAATAATTACTTTAAAATAATAATATTCTTGTTGTTTTCAGCCGTGCCTTTCTGGAGTAACGGAACAATTCTCATAGGTGGCGTGGAACGACAAGTCGATACGTTGGAATACAGGCAGATAGGTCCTGGAACTGTTTATACCCGGATGAATTTCCCTGAAATACCGTTGAATGTATATACACTTACGATGGATATGGGAAATGATTATAATATAATTGAAACCTTTCAAGGCGGAGAAAGGGCCGGTAAAACCGAAGCTATGACAAGCGCATATAATCGTTTGTCTTCTCCTGGACATCAGTCATTAGGATCAGTAAATGCCAATTTCTGGATTGTTCCTACACAAGGTATGGATGAGATTCTGGGGGTACCGCATAGTGGGTGTATACGGAATGGAATCATGGTTTCTGACCCGAACGAATGGCAACGGGAGTTAGGAAATGTCGGGTTTACCGTGATGGATAAAGATAAAAAAGCCTGGATCGAAAATTTGGAATTTGAGGGACGGGTAATGATAGAAAATGTCGGAAACTATAATATTTCGGAAATAAATCGTGTCAGAAAAACGGACGAGCTTGTTTTTTTCAATGAATATTTAGGACAGGATGTAACTCGTACCGATGATAATGGAACAGAAGTCTTTATAAAACTGGCCGACGGAGAATCCTGGGGTGTAAATAAAGACGTAACATGTGTAGTAACGCGCATTATAAAAGATAAAGGAGCGAATGCTCTTGAACCCGGCGAATGCTGTCTTTCCGGCAATGGAAGAGCGAAAGTTTTTCTGGAAAATCTATCGGTTGGAAATACTCTTAAAATCAATATGGATATTTTTACGACCGAGGGAGGTATCAGGCCTGATATTCTTCAAATGGTTACAGGTAATGGAGTCGTCCTGAAAAATGGTGAACTGACGGACCGGAATTATGACGGTTATAACAGTACTTTATATCCCCGTACGGGTAT
The DNA here is from genome assembly GCF_025567045.1 of Barnesiella propionica. Lineage (NCBI taxonomy): Bacteria > Pseudomonadati > Bacteroidota > Bacteroidia > Bacteroidales > Barnesiellaceae > Barnesiella > Barnesiella propionica. The sequence continues at coordinate 1,152 of NZ_JAOQJK010000021.1, forward strand.
AGGAATGTCTCAGGACCGGAAGACTATTTATTTTATTGTTATAGATAAAAAAGGTAATTCGATAGGAGCAAATACCGAGACTATGTGTCAGATTCTCAAACATGCCGGAGCCTGGAATATTGCGTCTATGGATGGAGGCGGCTCCGCCCAGATGATGATAAAAGGTGCGATAGTGAACAATCCTGCCGACGGTAAGGAGCGTGCCGTAGCCAATGGCTGGATGGTATTCTCGACGGCACCTGAAGATAAAGAACTGAAAAGTCTGGAGTTCGATACATATAATCTTGAAGTTCCGGTATATGCCTCCTTCATACCCCAGATATTAGGTTATAACCAGTATGGTGTACTGGT
>NZ_JAOQJK010000022.1 GCF_025567045.1 Barnesiella propionica
GAAGATAAAGAACTGAAAAGTCTGGAGTTCGATACATATAATCTTGAAGTTCCGGTATATGCCTCCTTCATACCCCAGATATTAGGTTATAACCAGTATGGTGTACTGGTAGATGAAAACGTTTCGGATTTCACATTAAGCTGTGATCCCAGTCTGGGAACGATCAGCGAGAACGGCAAACGTTTTACCGCCTCGTCCAAAGCAGTAAACGGTTACCTGACAGCAACTTCGGGCAACGGAGCGACAGTACGAAAGTTGGTTACGATAGTTGATGCCAGCGGCCGAATGAAGAACGATTCCGTAATAGCCGATAATGCCCATCCTTATTCGATAGAAGTAGTGTCCAAGATCGGCAAGAATGAGTTTTTATATAATCCGTCAGCCCTGTCCTGGAAGATAGAAAATCCCGAAATATGCAAGATAGAAGAGGGAGTATTGACGGGATTAAAGAACGGTTCAACGGAAGTAAGCGGAAGTTTGGGTGATTTTACGGGCCAGATGAAAGTGCGTGTTGAAATACCGTCAGAGGCGACGATTCCTGTTGATGATATGACAGGCTGGACGATGAAGTCGGTATCGAGTATAACGGACTTGTCTTTAGAGCCGAAAGGTGGCGGTCAGGGCATTCTTGGCTTTACCTATAAGAGCGGTCGTGCCCCGTATGTAGAAATGGATAAGAAAATATTGCTTTATAGTCTTCCCGATACACTTAAGTTTGTTATAAACAGTGAGATACCACTTTTAAAAGTTCAAATAGCAGTAGGAGCCAACGGAAAGAATACCCAATATCTAGAGTTCGGCACGGACGGAATCCCGGAGGGAGTTGATTATCCGGTTAACATACCTTTGAGTTCGATAGTAGACGAGCAGAACCGGGGAGATTATCCTGCTCGAATAGAGTATATAAAATACATGATCAATACGAAAGCCACAAACGGTCGTGCGTATAAGATCCAAATAAAAGATTTTTCTTTGGTATATAAAGATTATATATCGGGAGTCGAAAGGGTACAGTCCCCGGGTTTATTGGGAATCTATCCAAACCCAGTGGAGGGCGGTTCTGTACGTTTGTTATCGGATACGGACTTGTGCGGTTCCCGGCTCGAGTTATACGATCAGTCGGGCAAACTGGTATTGAACGGATTTGTCACGGAAGGCAATTTCGTATCGGTCAAAGGTATTTCTTCCGGATTATATATATTGAAGATCAGTACTCAGAATGATATTAAGATTACAAAATTACTTATTAA
>NZ_JAOQJK010000023.1 GCF_025567045.1 Barnesiella propionica
AGACAAGAAAAGAAACAAGATGAACAAAAGAAAAACGCAGGGAAATATCAAAAATATCCGGAAAATGAAACATTAAACGATGCTACATCTTTTGGAGCGGTCATTACAAAAGAGCTTGGATTTACGAATATTGCTAAAGACTTATCTAAATCTTCTTATATATTAACACCTATTTCAATAATAAATGATTATACAGATTATTTAAATAAAGATATTACTTGTTCAAAATTTTCAGCCAAAGGTATAATGAACATGGCAGCATTATATAATAAAACATCTCCTTATGTTTTTTATGCAGAAGCCATTTATAAAACTTATAAAGTTTACGAAGGATTTTATAAATTAGCCAAAAGTTACATTATACAAGGAGAAACAAAACTTTATCAACTAACCACATCATCACCTATTCAAGTAGCATATTTCACATGGTAAAATATCAATTATCTATACAGAAAATACTATTGCATTCTACGTTAAGCATCATATTAATAGCAATATGTACCTTTATAACAGTACTATTCTTTCAGGAAGAAAACAGAAATGAATTCATTGAAGTCTGGAGCAACTGGATATCAGAACCTTTCGATTCCAAACTGGATATTATCATTCAATATATGATGATATTATCCATGTATTATCTCTGTTATTTTTACAATATATACATAATAACAAAATTTATACGATACGACAAAACAACGATTTTAACGATAGACCCTGAAACATGGCAGGCCGTATATTCACGGGAAGAAAAAACGCTCGAATTTAATATGAAAGATATAGAAGATTTCAGATACATATCATGTTTCTTCCGAGGAAAAGTAATCTATTATAATCGTTTAAAATTAAAATCGGGAGAAATATTAAGAATAACTTGTTTCGTTTTTGACGATCTGGATGAATATGTCATGGGAGAATATAAAATCGATTATAGATGGTTCCCGGAATTTTGAAAAACTTATGAAACTATTTAAACCAACCATTGGAAAAACTTTTAAAGCGATAGCTTTTAAAGTCATTTTTTGCGGAGTAATGGCATGGATATGCTTATGCCCGCCTTTCTTTTATCTTTTGAATCCGGAATATGCTAACGACAGGGAATACATCCTGCATCAGATTCCGGCTTTCATATT
>NZ_JAOQJK010000024.1 GCF_025567045.1 Barnesiella propionica
CCTAATACTTCCGACAACATACCTACTTGTTCAGCCTTAAAGTCGTATATGGTAAATTCGTCACCTTCCGCATAGGGATTTATGTAAATATAAAAATTCAACGGAGTGCCGTTATTGTCCCTGCTATCAAATTGAACAACATGAGTTTCCGTTTTCTTCTCTCCGTTTGTAGCGGAAAAAAAAGCCTGATTCATTCGGGTAGCCCCTAAATCACGTACCTGTACAGGCTTATCAGACATATACGTCATTGTTATGCGATAAGTACCCAGATTCTCCGCTTTCAGACCGTTCATATTTCCCTCTGAACCCCGTATCGCACATCCCATATAACTACCGGCATCACCGTTTGTCACTGTAACAGAACCATCCTCATTTCTCGTTAAATCACCTATCCACTTATTTATTTTTTCAACCGTTGCCGAGGTAATCACGCCGATCGGATTAATCTGACTCTGAAGATTCAGCGACATAGGCTGCCCGGTATTCCAAAGCCGTCTGGCGGTATCGGCATTCATGGCGTAGTTAAATACACGGAAAGAATAGATGTTACCCGTCCATCCTTCCGTTTTGTCAGTCGAACCGCTAAATAGTTCGCTACCATCTATTAAATGATTCCAGATATACGACTTATTTCCGTTTTGCG
>NZ_JAOQJK010000025.1 GCF_025567045.1 Barnesiella propionica
TAAAACATTTACAGACGCCGCCATACGTGAGTTAGAGGAAAAACAATAGTATTATTTGGATTCTTAATGAATAAAGGGTATATATTTTCTTAGGAATATAACTGATTATATCTGACTGGCATTGGGCGGGAGAATATTTCTTCTGCGGAAAATACATGATATGAAATAGTGTTATGGTGCCTGAAACAGCAGTCTGCCTGAAGGGGGTGGGTGCGGTGAGACCGCTCATTCATCCGGCGTTCCGCCTGTTTGCAGGGAGGGAAGATAAGGTATATAAGTGTGATGTGGTATGGGTATGGGTGTGAGTGTTGAGTAATGATCTGATGTTCTTGACCTGTACATATAAAACAGGAGCCTGATCTTCCGGGGGTCATCTCCCCCCTTCCGACAAGGCTCCTTTATGTGGCGGCTACCTACTCTCCCACTTTGCGCAGTACCATCGGCGTGACGAGGCTTAACTTCTCTGTTCGGTATGGGAAGAGGTGGGACCCTCGTGCTATAACCACCTTAATTTCTTTT
>NZ_JAOQJK010000026.1 GCF_025567045.1 Barnesiella propionica
GCATAAAAATTTACCTGTGAGCTCATAATCTTAAAAATTTATTTGTTATAGGGAACGAATTCCACTTTTACGTTTTTTACTTCCTGTTCTATGTCTTTTATGGCATCTCTTTCCCTGATTACAGGGGTGCCGTTCTTGTTTTATTCTTTTCTTATATATACGCAGTAATTATCCTTATACGTATTGATATATTTATGTATATTAAAATCTTTGTCGTAAAAAAAGATTTCTTTATAAGTTGTGTCAATAGTACTTTGTTTTACAGTTACATACTCTTCTCCTTGTTTCTTAATAATATAACGGCAGTCGGCGTAGGAATAAGTTCGTACAACCGGAAAAATTTCTCTTGCGGATTTATAAATAAAAGAAGTGTCATTTAAAAAGAATGTTGGAATGGAATCTATTTTGAGAAACTCCCCGAAATCAT
>NZ_JAOQJK010000027.1 GCF_025567045.1 Barnesiella propionica
ATTTATACATGCTACATCGGATAAAGGGAGGGTATATGGGAGGACTTCCCTGGGTTGCTTATTAATTCATTCTGGTCAATGGGAGGATTTTAATAAACAACTAGAAACGATTCCTCTAAACGTGCATTTTAAAGTTGTACTAAAAAGAACAAAATAATAAATATGAAAAAGAACCATGCATTTGTATTATTGGCTTTATTAATAGCATTTACCTTATTCGGAGAAATAAAGGGCGGATTTATTCCATATGTAGAATTCGTACAGATAAACTTAGACAAAAATGATAGTTTATATACTTTGCATCGAATCTCTGCTGATTCGGGGAGTATATATGAGACTCGAAATATGCCGTTT